>CALCIK010000165.1 GCA_937907475.1 uncultured Bacteroidota bacterium
TCTTGCTCATAAATGAATCGTTCTTGCTCATAAATGAATCGTTCTTGCTCATAAACGAATCGTTCTTGCTCATAAATGAATCGTTCTTGCTCATAAATGAATCGTTCTTGCTCATAAACGAATCGTTCTTGCTCATAAATGAATCGTTCTTGCTCATAAATGAATCGTTCTTGCTCATAAACGAATCGTTCTTGCTCACAAACGAATCGTTCTTGCTCATAAATGAATCGTTCTTGCTCACAAACGAATCGTTCTTGCTCATAAATGAATCGTTCTTGCTCATTTTTATCTGTAACTCCGCATTAAAAACAGAACGCTTCACTATGAAGAGTCCTTCATTGCTGACTCAATGATAAAAAATCGAAAAACCTATTTCCTAAACCCAGCGAAGTTACAGATTAGTTATTCATCCAGCACTTCCTTTCCTGAAATGCAACAAAGTTGAAGGTCAATAAACGGGGCTAGTCTGACGGATACATGGCTTTGATGAATACCGTCTTAATAAAAAATACCCTGTACACTACATACAGGGCATTTTTAAATAAAACACAAATGGAAGCCAGCCTTACAAACTGTTGAAACTAATGCCGACCGAAAAAGGAACAATTTCGGGACCTTTATCTTTTTCAAAAAGTTGGGAAAGTGAATAGTACCCAAACAAATTGATATTGGCATAACCAATCCGGGCGGTTACTCCATATCTGAATCGGTTAAGGTTGGGAATAAGTTTTGTTTTTACAAAAACCTCGCGTCCGCTTCCATTCAAGTCATCCCCTCTATATTTAGTATGTGCATCTAAACGATAACCGGCACGCGCACCTACGGCAAATTTAAACCGTTTGTTGGTTTTATTGGCGTTGGTTCTGAATCGCAATTCGAGTGCGGCATCTACATAAGAGGTGCTTAGTTTGTTGCGTTTTGAGCTTCCCAAAGCAATAGAGTCAGTGCCGTTAAATACTTTGTCGGGAAGTGGTAATAGTTGGGTATTTTCGTTGGCATCGAGCGAAAAGTAGCCGTTGTGGTAATAATTGGCGAAAGAAAATCCACCACCGGGGGCAATACTCACATTATCGTCAATCACCGCAACATCATACATGGCGTAGATGTTTAGTCCACGGTTGTACCATTTCAATTTTATATCGTCCGGTTTTTCCAACCAATTATCGTGTGCCAATTCCAAAATAAGCCGGTCTTTCGAGCCTTTCAATTTGCCGGCAGCTTTTCCTTCTTGCGCAGAAGCAACCGTTGAAAGGCAAAACATGGCAATGAATAGTAGGGAAACAATTTTTTTCATGTGGTTTGTTTTTCAAAATAATAAAATGACCCGACCCAATAAGGCAGAGTTATCATTAACGGGGCTAATTTATGGATTCTTTTTGGCTTACTCGAATGTTTTTTCAAAAACGTTTACCGTAATGCCTCATCATGGGCAATTAGCAATAGTGAATGGTGAATGGTCAATAGACAAATTGGCAAAGGGAAAAAACAATAGGCAAATAAAAAAGGCAAATAACTATTTACAATTAGAAAAGTACAATTTATAACTCATAACTAAGAACCCGATGGCGTAAATCAAAAAAGCCGAGATTAAGAAGAAAACTTATTATTTTGTATCTTTGTACCTATTAAAATGGGTTAAGCAATATCCTTCAGAATTAAGCGACAATGGATGGTTTATAGGCTCAAAGAAAGCATTCTCAATATAGCCGATAACTGCTTAACTAAACTCTTAGAACATTCAAAAATTGCCTGATGGAAAAAAACTGGGTTAAAATATACAGCACTACGCAACGTTATTTTGCGGAGATACTCAAAAACATGCTTTTAAATAATGAAATCCCATGTGTAGTCATTGATAAAACCGATTCCTCTTATTTGGTTTTTGGCGAAGCGGAACTATACACTCCTAAAGAAAAAGCCGATGAAGCATTATTGTTAATAGAACAACAAAACTTATGAGCGGATTAGCTACGCGGGTTTTAACCGCGCTTGTGTTGGCAACTGTTGCGTTTACCTGTCTGTTTACAAGCAGCTATTTGTTGATGCTGTTGCTCTTGTTATTTGTGTTGGGGGGGGTATGGGAATTTGCCACATTAGCTGATTTGCACGAGGGAATTGCACCTAACCGCGCCTCCTTGGCTGACAAAATAATGGTTACTATGGTAGGCGGGGTGGTTTACCTGCTTCTTTCCGGCATCTTTACCGGCATTGTGCCTGTTAAGTTTTGGGTTGTTATTCCTCCTTTGTTGTTTTCGTTGGTCATCAAAGAACTATATGCCAAACCTAAAGGCTTGTTCCTGCGGTTTTCGCTCTATTTGACCGGGATTTTATATGTGGCGGTTCCTTGTGCTTTGGTCATGGCTCTTGCTCATTATGGAACCGAACCGAGCTACAAACCTTTTTTTGTATTGAGTATATTTATGTTGATATGGGCAAACGATACGGGTGCTTATTTCGCCGGTAAATTTCTCGGCAAAACCCCATTGTTCAAAAGTGTTTCGCCCAACAAAACATGGGAAGGAAGCATTGGCGGTGCAGTGTTGACCTTATTGTTTGCCGTTATCATTGCTCAACTGTTGCCCGAAATTTCGCTTTTGGATTGGTTGGTCATCGGTGTTTTATCTATTACAGTCGGTACCTGGGGGGATTTGGCCGAGTCTATGTTTAAGCGCAATGTGGGGGTTAAAGACTCCGGTTCGTTGTTGCCCGGTCATGGGGGAGTGTTAGACCGGCTTGATGCCGTGTTTTTAGTGATACCCTTTGTTTGGGCTTGGCTTCAATTGGTAAAGTGAGGGAACTTGTTTGTAGGTTCTAAAAGGGAGCAATATCTCAATTGTTCTCAAACACAAAAAAGGGCAACTCTGGATGTAGAGTTGCCCTTTTTTGTGTCAAGTCCGGAAGGATTGGTTAATGCAGCTAATTATCGAACAATCAGCATTTTGGTAGTAGAAAGCGTTGTTTCTGTTTCAAGAACAACAAGGTATTGACCACCTGCTACTGAATTTCCGTTTTCGTCCATGCCATCCCAGCTAACAAAGTGTTGTCCGGCAATATGATTAGAAGCAGTAATGGTTTTCACTACCTGACCTTGGAGGTTATAGACTTTAAGGCTGGCATATTGTCCGTCAACATCGGTAAAGTAAGAAATCTGTGTGGAAGTGGTAAAGGGGTTGGGGTAGTTGTGCAATTGGATAGCTCCTTGCGTATTACCGCCAATGCCGGTGCCGCTGCAATCTGCAAAGACTAAAGAAAAGTCGTTACAAGCATTATTGGGGTCTTTACCTTCCGATGCCCAAGGAGCAGCGTCGTTGTCAGATCCGTTGAACACACAGTTTATTCCGGTAACTACTTCGCCGGAAGGAACACCGTAAAACTCACGGGGTAATATGGTGATTTTGTAATTGTTGGTACCGCTTTCGGGGAACATTTTAGTATCCGTGATGTTTTGGGGGGTGTCGTTCCATCCTTTTACAAATTGCCAATTACCCGCAGCCGTTGTAACACCACTATGAATACCGATATAAGGCAATCCAGCTACAGTGGTTTTTCCGGCGGGGGTACAGCCATTGTCGGCATAATAAGTGATGGTTACATAATCGTCAAGCGTGGCAGGACAAGAAATGGTTATTACCGGTGTTTGTGCGTAGAGCAATCCGCTAACAAAAAGCAAAAGAACGACTAACGTGTTTTGTAGTATTTTTTTCATAATGCAAAAATTTGGTTATTGTGAATAAAGTATTTTTAAGATTGTCTATCAAAAACGCCAATTGCAAAAGATTGTTGAAAGAAAGGTAAAAAATATTTTTATCTCATGCAACCATTTGGGTTTGATTTTCATCGGCGAAAGATAGCTCTTTTTTGTATTTGCAAACCATTTTATTACTTTCGCTAAAAAATTTAACGAATTTTATCATTAAACAGTTGCCTATGCCTTTGATTTTAACAGTGAATGGAAAAACTCCCGAGATGGGAGCGCGTTGTTTTGTAGCCTCTAATGCCACGGTGGTTGGTGAGGTGAAGATGGGTGATGATTGTAGTGTTTGGTTCAATGCCGTTGTCAGGGGTGATGTTCACTATATCCATATAGGCAACAAGGTGAACATTCAAGATGGTGCAATTATACATTGTACTTACCAAAAGGCTGCTGTCAATATAGGTAATAATGTATCTATCGGGCACAGAGCTATTGTTCACGGCTGCACCATTCACAATAACGTGCTGATTGGGATGGGGGCTATTGTGATGGATCACGCAGTTGTACATGAAAACAGCATAATTGCTGCTGGTGCGGTAGTGTTAGAAAACACCATAGTAGAATCAGGCAGTATTTATGCAGGCATACCGGCCAAGAAGGTAAAATCCATCAGCCCCGAGCAGTTTGCAAGGTTAATAGAAACCATTGCCAATAACTACATCATGTATGCCGGATGGTTTGCGGAAAGTGGGGAGGGGGATGTTTAGAGTTTTTAAACAGAGAGTTTCGCAGAGGTTTTAGTTCAGAGTTTCACAAAGTTTTATAGTAGAGATTTTTGCACAGAGTTTCACAGAGGTTATATTTTTTTATGACTGCTCAGAAGCCTGTGTTTTCTTTGTGAAATACATTGCGAAATTCTACCGTAACTTCCCAAATCATTATAAACAAATGTTGTAGGAATAAAACGGTTATTCCTTTTCATTAGGCATTGAAATCAATTAGACCTTCTAGTGTTAGGAATAGAGTAGGAGACAAAGGTGATAATTTGTTTTGAAATTATTCGCCTTTGTCGTCCTCTCACACCACCGTATGTACTTACGTGTAC
>CALCIK010000166.1 GCA_937907475.1 uncultured Bacteroidota bacterium
TGACGAGGCGGAAGGAGTTTTTGACGAGGCGGAAAGAGTTTTTGACGAGGCGGAAGATTAGATATCCGATGTCTAATACCAACTATGATTTAATTTTGCACCACTCAATAATGGTAAAAGTCTTTAAATTCCCCTCCTCGGACTTATACTGAGCGAAGTCGAAGTAGGGGTGGGTTCTTTTTGACGATGTAGTGGTATAACTTAGTCCGATGTCTTACCAATAAGTTTATAGCGAAACCAGATAGAGGATAGCTAACCGATAGCTTTCCAACCCAAAACCTGCTATAACGCCCTTTGATTTTGCGGCGGTAAATGAGCGATGCCGGAACTCCTCGCGGGCAAAAGTGTTGGAAACATGCACTTCGACCACAGGTGCGGGAATAGCCGCTATTGCATCGGCCAAAGCAATCGAAGTATGGGCATATCCTCCGGGATTGAAGATGATGCCGGCGGCGGTAAAGCCCACTTGGTGCAATTTATCAATCAATTCCCCTTCGTGATTGCTTTGGAAATAGGTGATATCCACCTCCCTAAACATTACTTGGAGTTGGGGTAAGTAATCGTCAAAAGATTGGCTGCCATAGATGGCCGTTTCGCGCTTTCCCAACAAGTTGAGGTTGGGTCCGTTGATAATCACAAGTTGTTTCATGGTATTGCCTCTTAAAAAGCCTTATTTTTTGTAAATATAGGATAAACTAATAAGCATGGAGATATGTTTGGTAATTTTGTGGAGGCTATTTTCAATCAACCATGCAGATAACTGCCGAGATTAAGGGATTCAAAGCTTTTTTGATATTGGAAAGGGCGTTTTCCAATCATTCTATTGAGGCTTACTTGCGCGATGTGCAAAAATTTACCCAATTTATCGGACAGGATTTCCCCGATGACCACCTAAGCAACTTAAACTTAGGTCATTTCAACAAATTTATCACTAATCTCGACTCGTTGGGCATAGCGAAGAGTTCTCAGGCTAGGAACATATCGAGCCTAAAGACTTTTTTCAAATACCTAACCTACGAAAGCGTCATTCATCAAAACCCGACCGAGCTTTTAGAGGCGCCTCAAACTACTCATAAACTACCCGAGGTACTTTCTATTGAAGAGATTGATGCCATGATTGCCGCAATAGATCACAGTAAGCCTGAAGGATTGCGCAATAAGGCCATTATCGAAGTGCTGTATGGCTGCGGGTTAAGAGTGTCGGAACTTACTGGACTCAAATTGTCTTTTTATTATCCGGAACTTGGCTTTTTACGTGTCAAAGGGAAAGGTAAAAAAGACCGGTTAGTGCCCATCAATGCGACTGCCATAAAACACCTAGACATCTATCTGAATCAAGTGCGGAATGCTCAAGATGTAAAACAAGGCCACGAAGATTTTGTGTTTCTCAATCGTCGAGGAAGTACCCTGAGCAGAATCATGGTGTTCAACATCATCAAAGACTTGGCAACATTGGCAGGCATCAAAAAAAACATTAGCCCCCACACTTTTCGACATTCGTTTGCCACTCATTTGTATGATGGCGGTGCCGACCTAAGGTTCATTCAGGAAATGTTGGGGCATGAAACCATCATCACCACAGAAATCTATACTAAAGTAGGTAGTGAACACCTCAGAGATACCCTTACTCAATTCCATCCACGTTTCTAAACATAATTTACATACTAATAAATACGTTATACCGTAACTTTGCTTCATCGAACCCAATCTGCTTCACCTTTCAACCTTTACCAAATTGAAAAATCTGCCTGCTTTTCTCCTGATGTTTTTTACACTGATTGCCTTTAATTCTTGTGCCTCCATTAAACAACCTGAATTTAAACAATTGACCAACTTGAAGTTTAACTCGTGGAATAATGGAAATATCACCTTATTGGCCGATGCTGAATTTGAAAACCCTAATAAGTATAGTGTTCAGCTTGCTGGCACTGATTTAAACCTTTCGCTAGACGGAAAGAAAGCCGCTCAGGTTCAACAAGAGATGGACATTAAAGTACCGGCAGCACAATCGTTTAAAGTGCCTATCAAAATAGACATTTCGACTACGGATTTATCACCCGACTTGCTACTGGGTGGTGCAATGGCTATGTTGACCAATAAAAAAATTCCTATGCAACTTGATGGAACGGTAACTTTGAAAATATTGAAGGTGAAAGTCAAAATACCTGTCAACCACGAACAACAAATTTCGGCGAAAGATTTGATGAGGTAAATAAAGGGGCTTTTTTATTGCCGCTATTTTTAATTGGAAAGAAAAAAAATACTACGCTAAGTAGCAACGCATCGTTTTTTTAGCTTCCTTTGCTTTGTCATTGAATTATTTGATTACCAAATTTTCATCTTATGAAGCACTTCTTTTTTTTCATTCTTGTTTGTCTATTGGCAAGCACCACGACCACCTATGCAAGTATTGCACAGTTTAAAATTGACGACACTCAAATTGACCAAATGATGGACAATAGCGAGGAGTTGAACACTGCCTCTGCTACGAGTTTCGATTTTACTGCCAATACAGGTATCGTTTTAGGGGCTGCCGATAATTCCGTACAAGTAGCCGGCGAAAAAAATGCAGTTGTTGCATTTATTTTAGCTTGGTTTTTAGGCTATTTAGGTATTCACCGCTTTTACCTCGGTACCAAAGCCTTGACCGGTGTTGGCTACATTTTAACTTGTGGTGGTTTTGGTATTGTCGCTTTTGTTGATTGGGTCATGCTCTTAATCGGCTTGGTTGACAACGACATCAGCAGATATGTCAACAACCCCAAATTCTTTATGTGGTTAGACTAATCCCTGATGTCCAACAAACAAAAAGCCCGCTTCTTTTCAGAGGCGGGCTTTTTTTGTATTTTGTTATCACGTTACCGAGGGGAAACGTTACCAGGGGAGGAAAACGTTACCGATACCTTCTTGTAAAATTGTAGAGTTAGGTGTTCGGTAACGTAGTATTCAAAGAGTTAGGTGTCGGTAACCAAAACGTTACGCAAATTAAAAGGTATTGCTCAACCACTTATAAATATCGTTGCCAAAGGCAAAGACCATCAAACAAAGCAGCAGTATCATGCCGAACATTTGTGCCTTTTCGAGTACGGAGTCGCTTATTTTTCGACCGGTGATGGTTTCGATGGCGATGAACATTACATGCCCGCCGTCTAGAGCAGGAATAGGTAAGATGTTCATAAATGCCAACACAAAGGAGAGCAATCCGGTAATGCGCCAAAAGCGTTTCCAATCCCACTGACCGCCATAGATACGGGCAATAGCTATGGGGCTTGCCAAGTTTTCGCGAACGCTCAACTTACCTGTAAACATCAGTTTAAAGGCGACAATCTGCGAGGCTATTAGGTCATATCCATCCTTGAAGCTGTAATGAAAGGCACTTCCTAAAGTGTAGGGGGTAAACGTGTAGGGCAGGTCTATTTTGGGCATAAAGCCTAAACGTCCGGCGGTGTCCACGCTGGAAACAAGGCTTAAGTTTTGGCCATTACGGTCAATGCTTACTTGTACTTGCCCGTTGCTTTTGGGTTTTAAGACCTCCCCAATTTGTAGGAAACGGTCAATCTTAACCGAATCAATACTGAGAATTCGGTCTCCTTTTTGAAGTCCCGCTTGTTCAGCACCTGAGCCGGGCTGTATGGTTTCAACAAACACTTTTTCAAACATCGGGCTGACAAAGGGCTGCCGTATCTGCTCGTAAAAGTTTTCGGGGGTTTTTACTTTTATTTCCTGTCCGTTGCGGTCTATTGTTAGTTCACTACCAAAGTAAACCTTAGTGGAGGTGAGGTCTTTAAATCGCTCAAAAGGTTTACCATTGATAGCCGTAATCTTGTCGCCGGTTTGAATGCCTATCTTGGTGGCAGATTCGTGAGCAAAAACACCTTCTTTGTTCACTTCACTCGTAGGCAAAAATTCTTTTTCGTATCGGGCAAGGAACATGGTGAAAATTAAGATGCCTGCAATGACATTCATCACCACACCCGCAATCATCACGATAAAACGCTGCCAAGCCGGTTTGGCCCTAAACTCCCATGGTTCGGGTTCGCCCATCAAGGCCGATTTGTCTTGGGTTTCGTCAATCATGCCCGAAATTTGAACATAACCGCCCAAGGGCAACCAACCAATGCCATATTCGGTTTCTCCTATTGTTTTACTGTAAATCTTTTTGCCCCAAGCATCAAAAAAAATATAGAACTTAGGAACGCGCATTCCAAAGGCTTTGGCGGCCATAAAATGGCCCAACTCATGCACAAATACCAACAACGAAAGCCCTAAGATGAGCTGCAAAACCATGATTAATGTTTCCATCAAGACAAGAAGAATTTTATTTTGGTGAGTAGTCGTAGCGAAATGCCCTGCAACTACATGTTAAATTACGGAATGTAAACTGTCGAAAGGGGTAATTAGTTGAGTATCGGGTAGAGTTCTCTACTTTCCACCCAAAGGAAATGATAATTATGATAATAGCATTTGAATATTAACATCCTCTGAAAAAGTGGGTTTTGGGAAAGCTATTTCACCACCACTACTTTTTTCTTAGAAGCCAACAAGCCCCAACCGCCACTGCCCAGCAAAAACCCGAAGGCATACCAAAGTCCGTTATTGTTGGGAGCATACATTGCTACATCGTCCCAAATTATCATACCCACTAAACCAAAAGGGGCGATAATGCCATGCAACAGTCCCCAAAAGAAACCGTAAGTTTGCCCAAACATACAGGGTTCAACGGGTTCGGTCTTTGCGCAACTGCTCAACAACATCACCAATACCAAACAAACAGATACAAGTAGGGTAGGGAGGTAAGTACTTACATTTTTCATGGTGTAAATTTTAATTAATCGGATTGGTTAGGTATTCGTAAGTAATTGTTTAAGTTTTGTAAGTGAGATTATTTCAATGCCTTCGAAAGAGCGAACTAATAGCAGGACTTTATCTCCGGTTACTATATGAGTTGCTTTTGCTGCAATGGCTATTTCAAAAAGGAAATTATCTTTTGGGTCGGGCGATTGGGTATAAACAATTGCAGGCTTAATGTTTTTTACCAGACTTTTGTAAAAAGCAATGTATTTACTTACCGGATAGGTTAGGTATTTGTTAAACTTATTTCTGCTAAGTACTTCGGTAAGTTCGTTGGTGAGTTTTTGAGAGGAGTAAATCACTAATTCATTATCAAATACAAAATTAACCAGTTCAACAAATCTTGCTTTTATGAAGTAGCTCACCCAAATATTTGTGTCAAATACTATTTTAACGGGTTTCATACTGTTTTGCCCTTACTTTTTTTACTTCGCTTACAATGTCGGACATTGTTGTTTTATTGGCCTTTACCGATTTGCTTAGTTCTTTGGCCTTTGCAAGCAAAATTTGTTTGCGCAGCATTTTAATAAGTTCTGATTGTTGTTTTGCCGATAACATTACGGCTAAGTTGGTTATTTGCTCAATTCTTTCTTGTTTGTTCATGGGGCAAACTTATTTCAGGTAGTTTTTTTAGTGATGCAAAGGTAACGTTTTTAAAATCTAAAAAATGCCTTTGGCTATGTGATTGCCTTTGATTTTAACAGGGTAATGAGCTTATTTTCCAATGGCAGGGTTTGTTTTAGGGGATGGTAATGTCATTGTTAAGTGTGTTAGTGGCGTGGCGTAGTGTGTTCGGATTGATCTTTAAAACGGGTGTTTTACGGTAATATGTGCGAATATTTTTGGACACTCAAAGTTGAAAGGGCAGCAGGGCATCGGCAATCGTTCGGTTATTGCTCAAACGGGGAACTTTGTTTTGCCCACCGAGCTTGCCGACAGATTTCATATATTGCCTGAATGCCCCTGTTTCCAAAGGAATGATGACCAAAGGCTGCAAGATTTTTCCTTTAATCAAATCGGCATAATAGACATTTTTTTGTTGCAAAGCAGCATCTACCGTAAGGGCAAAACGGCTCAAATCGGCAGGTACTTCGTCAAATTCTATCAGCCATTGATGGCAGGATTGTTCTGAACCCTGCTGCCCGATATAAGGAGCTACGGTAAATTCGATGATGTTTATCCCTTGCTCGTGTGCCACAGACAACAAGGCTTGCTCCACTTCCTCGGCGATGACATGCTCGCCAAAGGCAGATATATAATGCTTCACCCTTCCCGTAACCGTGAGCAAGGGAGGGCGGAGAGAAGAAAACCTGACCGTATCGCCTAGGTTATATCCCCACAAACCGGCATTACTGTTGATAATCACGGCATAGTTGACCCCGGTTTCGACTTCTGAAAGGGAATACCGCTTGGGGTTGGGAGAACTGATTTCACTCATCGGAACGAACTCAAAGAAGATGCCCGAATGCACATTTAACAACATTCCCGTTTGGTTGGGGCGATATTGATAGGCAACAAAACCTTCCGAAGCGGGAAAGGTTTCGACCGTATCAATGCCGCCGCCGATAGTGTTGAAGAGTTTAGCTTTGTAGGGTTCAAAGTTTACCCCCCCATGTACCAACACGCTTAAATTGGGGAACACTTGCTTGATGTTTTTACCCGTTTTTTCGGTCAATTTGTCAAAATACATCTGCACCCATGGCGGGATGCCGCTCACCAATCGAACATCTTTACCAATGGATTCTTCGGCTATTCTATCCACTTTTTCTTCCCAATCTTCTATGCAATTGGTGTTGTAGGAGGGTAATTGATTTCCTTTCCACCATGCCGGTATATGGTGATTGACAATGCCCGACAGCCTGCCGGTGTAGATGCCGTTCTTTTTCTCCAAGACCGGACTGCCCGACAGGTAAATCAACTTACCGTCTGAGTATGCAGTGTTGCCGCTATGGTAGGTATAAAGCATCATGGCATCGCGGGCACTGTTAAAATGATTGCCGATAGAGTCTTTGCTGATGGGTATATATTTTGTGCCCGATGTGGTGCCCGATGTTTTGGCAAAGTAGAGGGGTTTTCCGGGCCATAAAACATGCTCGGCACCCAAACGTACCTTATCTATATAGACACTCATTTGTTCGTAATCGCGAATAGGGATTCGCTCCTGAAAATCGGCGTATGTTTTTATTTTGTCAAAACCGTGATCTTTCCCAAACTGCGTGTTCAGGGCCTGTTGAATGATTTTCTTGCGCCAATAGGTTTGCATATGTATGGCATTGCGCGCGTTTTTTTCAACCGATGCGCTAATCCAATGGGCTAAAGGTGTGGTTAGAGTAGATTTGAGACCCATTAGTGGTTAGTTTTTAGTGGTTAGTTTTTAGCTATTGTCTTTTGTCTTTAGTCTTAAGTCTAAAAAAAATCAAACCCATTGCTCGATATAGGCCATACATAGGTCAATAGTGGCTTCGATGCCTTTTTTATGGGTGCGCTCCATGCCGTGCGAGGCGGCTACGCCCGGCCCTATTAGGGCTACCCGAAAGTCGTTGCCGGCACGAAGGGCTGCCGAGCCGTCTGAGCCGTAGAATGGGTAAATATCTATGCGATAGGGAATGTTTTTGGTGTCGGCCAATTGAACCAATTTTTTCCGAAACTCGTAATCATAAGGGCCGCTGCTGTCTTTAGCGCAGATGGAGCAATGTTGTTCGCTGCCTTGGCAACCACTGCCAACAACGCCCATATCAATGACCAACAATTCTTCGATAGTAGGGGAGTAGCCGCCCGAACCCCCATGTCCCACCTCTTCGTAATTTGAAAAAAACAACTCAACCGGTGCTGTCCATTTGGCTTCTGCCATGCGGCGGGCTATTTCAAACAAAACGAAGCAACCTGCTTTGTTGTCCATAAACCGCGATTTGATAAAACCGCTCGGTAATTCCTGATAGTGAGTATCAAAACTGATGATATCGCCCACTTGAATGCCCAATTGTCGAACTTCATCGGCATTGTTCACGGTTTCGTCGAGGCGGATGTGCATATTGTCAATACTGCGTTTGGCAGATGCCGCCTCGGCGTTGACATGAGTTGAGGGGTTGTTGAGCAACAGCGTGCCGGTATAAACTTGGTCGGCAAGGGTGTAAATGCGGCAGTATTCGCCCTCGAAACTATTGAGCAACGGCCCACCAAGCAAGGAGATGCCCAAAGTGCCATCGGCGTTGATGCGCGACACGATTGCCCCCAATGTATCGGTATGAGCAGCAATGGCCAATCGGGGTGATTTCCCCAAACTGCACTTCACCGCCTGTTTGTTGGTGTACTGAGGTTGCCATCCGTAGGAAGCCAACAACTCGTGGATATACTTCCCCGCTTGTTGGGTATAGCCGGAGGGAGAGTCTATCTGTACCAATTCTTTCAGTGTGTGGTAGGGTAACATCCGTTTTTGGTTTACATATTTGGATTAGGCCACAAAGGTATAAAAAACCTTGTTGCCAATTTGCAGGGGATAGGTTTTATATAAAGGAACGATGTAGGTAAATGTGGCAACAGAAAGGGGTAACGCCACAACTTTCATTTTTAATGATTGCTCAGACAGGCAAACATGGGTAAAATTTACGGTTGGCAAAGCCCTCTTGCTGAATGACAACGCTCCCTTGTCGAATGACAACGCTCCCTTGTCGAATGACAACGCTATCTTGTCAAGTGACATAGCACTCTTGTCAAATGACAACGCTGTCTTGTCAAGTGACATAGCACTCTTGTCGAATGACAACACTCTCTTGTCAAGTAACATAGTACTCTTGTCGAATGACAACACTCTCTTGTCAAGTAACAAAGCTCTCTTGTCGAGTGACATAGCCCTCTTGTCGAGTGATAATGCTCCCTTGTCGAATGACAACACTCTCTTGTCAAGTAACAAAGCTCTCTTGTCGAGTGACATAGCCCTCTTGTCGAGTGATAATGCTCCCTTGTCGAGTGACAACAACTTATTTTACCTACTAAAGATGTCAGGAGCAAGTCCGATTTAGAGGTCTTCCCATTACAAAAAACAATGCAAACCACCAAAAATTGGACACTTCTACTCCTAGTAGGAGCACTGCGGGAAGCAACCGCAGTACTCCAGGAAGAAGCGGGAGCATCCAAGCCATATAAGGAGTGCCCCGTCTTGCAGGAGGAACGCTCCTACCCCAATCCGCATCAATGAGGGAAGCATCCGCAGTACTCCGGCAAGAAGCGGGAGCATCCTGCCCGAATCCGCACCACTCCGCCCGGTAGTAGGAATATTGAGATTAGAAATCGGAAGGTTTAGATTATTATTTGTAGTGGTGCGGATTGTTCCCGGAGTACTGAAGATTGGGTGGCTTAAGTCTTACATCTAAAGTCTTAAGTCTAAATTCTTACGTCTTTCATCAAAAGTATAAGTTCTACGCTTAAAATCTTCTAAAGGCAAAATGTCAGAACAGTTAATCTTTTTTCAGTTTTGTTATGAAAACTTTAAGAAAACTTTTTTAAATTGCGGCGTAAAAATATTTTCCGGAATTTTTCACGACATTTCAATTGATTAAGCATGTCTAAATGGCAGATTTCTGTTCTTTTTTACAGTTCGCAACTTAGCGGTTCTACCTATAATGTTGGACACCCCTTCGGCAACCCACAGCATTTCTGACTGCGGGCTTAGTTTTGTCAATAACCTTTATTTAATAAAACTCAACAATTACGTAATTTTTAAACTTTGTGTTGTATGAAAGATATTTACTCGTGTTGGACGTATATATGGAAAGCTTTTTTGGGTATAACCCTTTTTGTTTTAGTTAGTGATTATGCTAATGGGCAGTGTACTCATACTGTTAGACTTACAGATACATACGGTGATGGCTGGAATGGCGGTACTGTGTCTGTGTCTGTAAATGGAACAGTGGTTCAAAATAATATTACATTTTCATCAGGTTCCGGACCTGTTGATTTTGCTTTCTCAGCAAGTACAAGTCAAACAATCAGAGTTTATTTGACGGCTTCTGGTTCCTGGCCTAGTGAAATGCGTGTACAAATACTTAACAGTGTAGGGACTTCACTTTTAGGGCCGTTGCTACCGGTTTCGGGGACAGCTACTTCTGGCGGTTCAACTGTAGCTGGAAGTTGTCCCGTTTCTCTTACAGGTGATAACTGCTCTAATGCTCAAAACTTAGCCTCTTTAACAAGTCCATACAGTGCAACAACAGTTGGATATTTGAATGATATTAGTGTTTGCCGAACAGGATTTCCAGATAGGGTATTTTATTTAGATGTGCCAAACGGATATACTGTTAATATCTGGCAGTCGGTTAATAGTTATGATTCTTATCATTATATGGGGTATGGAAGTTCATGCCCAGGGGCAACTACTATTTACTGCATAGATGATTCAGACACTCAAAACAATGTTTGGACAAATAGTACCGGTGCTACTCAAATAGTTTGGTTTGTGGTGGACGGTTTTAGTGGTTCAGGAACATTTACTCTAAACTGGACATTGACTGCTCCTGTATATGATCCCTGCTCTTCCATACCTAATATTTCAGGTTGTGGAGTAAGCACCACTTCTTCTCATAGCGGAGGTGGTGCAGGCTGGAGCATTACAAGTTGTGGTTTTTCAACTCCGGGTCAGGAAAAAATTTATCAGTTTACCGCCCCATCTACCGGTACTTATCAGTTAAGTGTTACATCAGCAACAGGTGGATTTGTAGATTATTTTTGGAAGGCAGCATCTGGAGGCTGTAATAATTCGGGTTGGAATTGTATTGAAGATATAATTTCAGCCGCAACTTATAATGCTGTCACACCCATGAATTTTACGGCTGGGACTACTTATTACATATTATTAGATCCGGAGGGTACGGGTAGTTATTCACATACCTTTAGTTTGGTTTGCCCAATCTACGACCCCTGTGCTTCTATCCCTAATATTTCAGGTTGCGGAGTATCTGTTAGTGGATCAAACTCATCGGCTGCCGGTGTATGGAATACTTATGGAGGACCTTTTGGAGTGCCCGGTCAGGAAAAATTATGGACATTTACTCCTCCTACTACGGGTTTGCATACAATTAATGTAACTGCTATTTCCGGCGGCAGTTATGTAGATTTTTTCTATAAAGCAGCTTCGATTGGCTGTAATACTACAAGTTGGACTTATATAGATGATTTTTTTGGAACCGGTGCTTCAGTTTCGTTTAATATGACTGCAGGGGTTCAATATTATATCATGTTTGACGATGAAGATCAAATTGCCAGTAGTGTAACTTTTAATTTAAGTTGTCCAGCTGCGTGTACAGCACCTACTTTAAATTCAATATCGGTTAACAGCAATTGTTGGATAACTGATGATAGACATACCTATACCATCACGGCGAGTGCTTCTTCCTCAAGTGGTATTGGTGGAAGTACTTATGGGATTTTGGCTCTTGTTAATTTTGAGGGTGCCAATGCAGGAAATTATGGCGGTTACTTCGGATGGAATACTTCATTGGCATTGTTGAATGCTGCCGGTTATACTTTAGATCAATGCGAAGCAGCAGGAGGCGGGTTTGTGGGTAAGACCAATGGAGATTATGGTTCTCCAAACATCACGTTGGTAAGTGGTAGCACGTCGGTATCAGGTTCTCAGAGAACGGTCAACTTTGTGGTGCGCCCCAACGGCTCCTTTCCTATTTTGACAGCCAATGATATATCTCTATATGCACAAAGTACATGTGGAGTGGCTGCCGGTTGGCTAAACTTCGATTTAAACTTCTCTTCACAATCGTCTCAGGCCATATCTTGCCCTTCTAATATAACTGTTTGTGGTTCGCAGGTTGTAAACTATTCAACCCCTACGGCTACCTGTAACACGACAGTAGTTAGAAATGCCGGGCTTGCAAGCGGCTCTACCTTCCCCCTTGGTACAAATACCGTAAGTTACAATACCTATTACCCAAACGGAGCTGGGGGATACTTTAACTATGCGCCGGGCGCATCTAATCAACAAATTGCATTAGCAGCCTGTGAGTCGGTTTATGGGGTAGGTAATTGCAGTATTGGATCGTGTGGTCTATTTACTTATTATTATCAAGCAGGTGCTTTGCATTGTGACTGCTCAAAACCTGTAGGGGCGTATGAGTTTATTTACTCTAATTCCGGTTATACTTATGTCGGAGATGATTATGGAGGTACACGATTAGATGTAGTATCGGGCAATCAGCTTTTCACCCGGGTAAAAACATTTAATACATGTTCAACCGGACCTTCATGGACTCTTGCTGAACCCGCTTTAGGTCAGGGTGGTGCCAGTTGCAGTTTTACAGTTTCAGTTACTCCTTCTGCAACATTGGGTTCGGTTTCTAACGCGGGGCCAATCAATTTTTGTGACGCAGGTGGTAATTTTAGCACTCCCGTAACTGTATCCGGCCAAACAGGAACCGTTGAATGGTATTGGGGCAGCAATAATGGTGCATGGAATTATTGGCTTGCGAGTAATAGTTCGGGTGTTTGTTGTTTTCCGAAGAAAACTTCTAACAGCGATGGTAACCCAGACAGAATAAGGTATGTAGTTACAAATGGTTCTTGCGGATCTGTAACATCGAGTACTATTTTAATTGTAAATAGATATAACGAACCGCCTAATAGCCTTTCACTTTCTTCCTCATCTTATGCTTGTAATTCAGCACCGGGTACGATTACACTGACAGCTAATTTTCCGGCAGCTATTAATAAAAATGGCACGGTAGTTTTTTATAGCGGTTCTTGCGGAGGAACATTAGTCGGCTCAGTTACTGCAGGAGATAATACGACTGCGGCAGCAATTACTATAACTGCCCCCTCAACGACTACAACTTATTTTGTCCGGTATGAGCCTGATTCCGGAACAAGTTGCAGCAACACAGCTTGTGTTTCCGGTACTGTTACGGTGTCACCACCACCTGCCGCCAATGCCGGCCCGGATGTAACTATTTGTAATGGATCAAGTACGCAGTTGAATGGTAGTGCTTCCGGTGCAACCAGTTTTTCTTGGTCACCTGCAACAGGGCTAAACAACCCCAATATTGCCAATCCGGTAGCCTCTCCAACCACTACCACCACCTATACGCTTACTGCTTCAAGCAGTGCAAGTGGACAAATCAGCTATAACCAATCATTTACACAAGGTGTTGCTCCTTCTTCTCAAGCTATTGCGTGGTGTAATTTCCGAAGTCAGTTATTGTCTTCTTACTCCTATACCAGTGTTACAATTCGTGGAAGTAACAACTCCATCGGTATTACTCTTACTGATCCAACATCAGTAGCCAACCTAGCCAATGCCCTCCGAACAGCAACAGGATATACGATTGCTTCTGGGGGAAATACATGGAATGTTGCTACAGGTTGTGTGGCAGGGTCATCTCCTTGTGGCGGTTCTCCCGGTGTTGTGCTGCATGTGAATAATACATCTTGTTCTTGCGACGGTGCTAATTCCACTTATTATACAGTACGTCCTGAAATCAATAATGATGCTTGGGGAGGGATCAATACGGTAAACTGTAGTCCTCCATCACAAACCATGGAAGTGATATTTAGTTATGGAGGTACTGCTTGTTCTTCCACCGATCAAGTGGTGGTAACAGTGGCGACCAATGCCCCTTCTACCCCTACTTCCATCAGCGGTACTACTACAATATGCCCGGGCGGCAGCACCACGTTGACGACTAACGGTGGTAGTTTAGGCAGCGACGGAATAGATGTATGGTATCAGGGAGGATGTGTCAATGAGGCATTTAATCAAGGTTGGCTTTCACAGCCTTATGGCTTATCCGGTACTTCGGTCAATAGTATATCCGCCGGGATATTAAATGTTACTTCGACAAATGGCGACCCAATCATTGATATGGGAGGATTGGGTTCATTTAACCCTGCTACATATCGTTACATTCAAATCAGATATAGGGTAACAGCCGGCACAGCCGGGAATGCCGAGATATTCTTTTACAATGGCGCACACAATTACGCAGTAGGCGGCGAATCATCCACCGGTTCATTGACTAGCAATGGTCAGTGGCAAATCTTAAATATAGATATGTGGAACGACCCCGATTATACAACCGGAGGCAACATTTTAGGATGGCGTTTCGATTGGTCATCTACTTCGGGTGTTACCATGGATATTGACTTTATCACACTGGCAGACCGCTCCATCATTGGTAGCGGTACGACTTTGAATGTTTCTCCTCCAAATGGCAGTACTGTTTATGCCACCGCCAAAAAAGGTAGTTGTTCTACAACAAGTTGTGCCACGACTACGGTTACTGCTAACGATTCTACACTTCCCTCTATCACTTGTCCGTCCAATATCACTCAATTCACAGCTCCGGGAACTTGTGCCTATACGGCAAATTACATCGCCCCTACCGGTACGGATAATTGCCCGGGTGCTTCTACGGCTTTGATAGGCGGTTTAGCCAGTGGCAGTAGCTTTCCTTTAGGTACCACCACCGTTACTTACAGGGTAACGGCAGCCAATAGTCAAACGGCAACCTGTAATTTTACGGTAACTATTAGCGATACCCAAGCCCCGGTACCGATATGCCAAAACCATAGCGTCAGTATTACCACAGGCGGGCAAGTAGTGATATTACCCTCTGCGGTTTATGCTTCGGGTAGCGACAACTGCGGCACGGTGAACTTGGTATCTGTAGTGCCCAATACATTTTTCTGTGTTAACAATGGTGCCAATACCGTTACGCTTACGGTGAATGATGGGAATGGTAATATCGGTACTTGCTCGGCAACCGTTACGGTTACTGCTTTGCCATCAGATTTAGTGGCTACGGTACAAAGCAGCCCGATTTGTAGTGGCACGGGAACGAATATACAAATTGCCAACTCTCAATCGGGAGTTACTTATCAGTTGCGAAGCAATGTTGACAATTCGCTAGTCGGCTCACCGGTTGCCGGCAACGGCGGTACCATTAACCTGCCAACGGGCACAATTACCATAGGCGTTTCGACTGCTACCTTTAATTATAATGTCCATGCGACTCAAGCCAACGGTTGTTCGCGCCAGTTATCGAATATTGTTTCGGTACAGGTGATTGCCAATCCTAGTGGCGGCAGTATCTCCTCCTCTTCTTTTTGTTCCGGAGAATCCGTTACTTTGTTTGTTACGGGCGTGAGCAATGCCAGCTCGAATGAATATGTATGGTCATTACCTGCCGGATTAGCCGGCAGTTCCACTACAAACAGCATTTCGATATCGGGTAACCTTGCAGGCAATTATACTGTTACCGTAACTCCACGAAATGTGTCTTTACCTGCGGTCTGTAACGGCACACCCGTTACTGGAGTTGTATCGGTGAAACCCAATCCCGTTGTAACAGTCACCAACAATGCGCCAAGTATATGTTCCGGTTCAAATGCCAGTATTGTGTTGAGTTCTGATGTCATCGGAACCACCTTTAACTGGACCCGCACCAATACAGGAAACGTCAACGGCTCGACAGGGGGAACGGGTAGCCCCATTAATATCGCATTAACCAACCTGACCAATACCCCACAGACAGTTAGTTTTGACATTACCTCGTCCGCCGGCGGATGTCCCGGAGCATTGGTAAGCACTTCGGTGGTGGTTAAACCGACTCCTTCCTTTACCCTCACCAATTTCACCGGTACGCTTTGTAGCGGGGGCACCTCCAATATAGCTTTAACTCCAAACGTTGCAGGAACAACTTTCGATTGGTCAGTGGCCAGCAATAATGGGGTAACTCCCACTAATCCTTCTGCCACCGGTATCACCGGTCCGATAGCTATAGTCTTGAGTAATTTAACCTCAACTACGAAAACGATTACCCTGCAAATTACCCCTTTTGCCGACGGTTGTACCACAACACCCTCGACCACTTCCATTCAGGTATTGCCACAGTTGAGTATTACAAACTCTGTCACTGTTGTTTCACCGGTTTGCGATGGTGAGCCTACTTTGGTAACTGTCGGTACTCCTCAGTCACAAGTATATTACCAAGCCCGCCGCTCGACCGACAACAGCTTAGTCGCTAACAGTGGTGTGGGATCAGGTAGTATTACCATCCCCGGTGCGGCCTTGACTTATGCCGGTTCGCCGCATGTATTCAATATTGTAGCAGTGTCGAATGTTTTGGGTATATGCACGGCGGTGTTAAATAATCAGGCTACCATCACCGTATTAGAAAAACCGGTAGCTCCCACAAGTGTTACGGCTAACGGGCAGACCGCGTTGACCATTTGCCCCAATGCGACAGGCAATATTACTTTGGCGGCATCGGGCGGGTTTTTACCCTTCGGAGCAACCATTAAATGGTATTCCCCGCTTTGCGGCACTTTAATAGGCAGCGGCAGTACCTTGATTGTTCCTGTACCGGATGTAACCACTACTTACTATGTCGCTTATGATAACGGCAGTTTTGAATGCTCCACTCCTTGTACCGGCGTAATGGTTACAGTTCAAGATATTATCCCTCCTGTTCCTGTTTGTCAGTCACTTACGGTTCAGTTGAATTCCGGTGGAACGGCAAGCATTACCGCTGCTCAAATCAACAACGGTTCGACCGATAATTGCGGCATTCAATCCCTATCGCTCAATCAAACATCGTTTACCTGTGCCAATTTAGGAGCGAATACCGTTACACTGACCGTAACCGATAACAGCAACAATCAGGCAACCTGTACGGCAACAGTTACCGTACAAGATCTCATTGCACCTACGCTGACCTGTCCATCTTCTTTTACTTTGGTAGGATGTACAGGTAGTATGCTCAATTTCACCCAAATGCCGAGTATTGTCTTGGCCAACAGCAGTGCTCAGTTTTCGGGCACTCAAGGCAATGGCAGTTGGTACTACGGAGAATATGCAGCATTTAATACCAACGGCTTTGCTCAACTGCCCAATTGGACGGGATTTGTTTGGAACAAATCAGGGACTAACCTAAATTTCCCACAATTGGATGCCAATGGCGGACACCCGCAAATTGAAAACTTAAACTGGGCGGTACGCCGTTGGGTGAGCAATTATAGTGGCTCAGCCAATCTTCAAGTGCAGTTCTACGACCGAAACACCGGTTGTGGCGATGGGGCTAATGTGCGTATCTTCCAAAACGGCACCGAGGTTTGGCAATACTTTAATATTCCCGGCAGTATGCAAACCTTTAGCATTCCCTTAACCTTAAGTGCGGGTGATAGGATTGATTTGTCAATTGACCCCAAATTTGATGCAGGATGTGACGACACGCATCTTACCGGTATCATCAGCATCAATAATCCGGTCAGTGTTTCCGATAATTGCACTGTCAGCAGCTTAACCCAATCGGTACCGGCAGGGACAGCACTTGCTTTTGGAACCAACAATGTTACACTGACCGCAACCGACCAATCGGGTAATTCTGCCACTTGTGCCATCAATGTGATGCTTCAAGACAACACCGCACCCGTAGCTATTTGTCAGGACATCACCGTTTCTTTAAATTCGGCCGGAAACGCAACGGTTACGGCAGCAATGATCAACGACGAAAGCTACGATAATTGCAGTATAGCTTCTATGAGCATCAGTTATTCTGATTTTGTTTGCGACGATGTTGGACAAAACACGGTTACACTAACTGTTTTCGATGTTTATGGTAATTCAAGCACATGCAGCGCTATCGCTACGATAGTAGATGATACTCCTCCTACCGCATTATGCAATAGCATCACCTTGCAGCTCGATGCATCGGGTAACGGCAGCATCACCCCGGAAATGATTGACAACAACAGCAGCGACAATTGCGGTGTTTCATACATAGAGTTAGACCAAACCGATTTTACCATCGGCGATGTTGGCAGCAATACGGTTACACTTACCGTTTACGACAACAATGGCAACGAAAACACTTGTACCGCTACCGTTGAAGTAGAGGATAATAATGCTCCAAATGCGATTTGTCAGAATGTTACAGTACAGCTAAATTCATCGGGCACCGCAACGTTGACACCCGAAATGGTGGACAATGGCAGTAATGATGCAAGTGGTATTGCAAACTTATCATTAAATATCACCGGTTTTGATTGCACAGATGTAACTCCCGTAATTGCAGATTTATTTATTTCTGAGTATATAGAAGGAAGCAGTAACAATAAATGTATCGAAATCTATAACGGTACCGGAGTTGCCGTGAATTTAAGCAGCTATACACTTCGGGTGTATAACAACGGTAGTGTTTCTTCCACCAGCATCATTTTATCTGGAACTATTGCCCATGGACAGGTTCATATTGTTTGCAATCCAGGTGCTGCCTCAGGTTTCTTAGCATTAGCCAATCAAACTTCGGGGAGTGCCAATTTCAACGGAAACGATGCCGTTGCTCTGGAAAAAAGCGGAACTATCATAGATATTTTCGGACGAATCGGTCAGGACCCGGATCCAACTCCAACGGTAGGTTGGTCACAAGGCGGCAACTCAACCGTTAATAAAACTTTGGTACGCAACGCCAATGTCATTGCCGGAAACATTTCCAACACACTCGACTTCCCGGCACTTGCTACCGAATGGACTCAATATCCTCAGGACTATATCAGCAATTTGGATATTCATACTGTCAATGGCATCAACCCGGTAACGCTTACCGTAACTGACAATAATGGTAATACATCCACCTGCTCTGCTACGGTAACGGTAGAAGACAATGTCGCTCCGGTGGCACTTTGTCAAAACGTAACGGTACAGTTAGATGCTACGGGTAACGGCAGCACCTCAGCAAGTTTGGTGAATAATGGCAGCAGTGATGCCTGTGGCATTCTAAGTATGGTTTTAAGTCAAACTGCATTTATCTGTAGTGAAGTGGGTGCGAATACGGAAACGCTGACAGTGACTGATGTTAATGGCAATGACAGTGAATGTACCGCTACTGTAACAGTAGTAGATAGT
>CALCIK010000167.1 GCA_937907475.1 uncultured Bacteroidota bacterium
TTGTTGATTTGCTATTGCCTTAAGTCTTTTGTCTTAAGTCTAAAATCTATAAATCTTCAATCGCAAATCAAACAAAAACCCCTCTTTACCCCATTATTTCCCCAAAAACTCCCTATTTTTACCCATCTTTTTGACCAATTATTCTCGAACCATGACTTTGAAAAATCTATTCCCCGCATTTTCCCTGCTTTGCATTTGCTTTATGGTCAATTTTAAGACTGCCCATTCGCAAACCAAAATGGATTCCTTGAGCCATTACTGTTGGACGTTGGGATTGAGCAGCCTTTGGGGTTATACCGACCCGCAGGGGCGGGAATATGCTTTGGTGGGGGTGCTCGATGGCATATCTGTGGTGGACATTACCGAACCCACCGCACCGCAGGAGTTGTTTTTCATTCCTCAACCAACGGGGTTTTGGCATGAGATTAAGAATTGGCAACAATACGCCTACGCAACCAATGAAACCGATGGAGGCATTTTCATCATGGACATGGGACATTTACCCGACACCGTTTACTATACCAATTTTACGGTTGACAGCCTGATTAAAACCTCTCATGCCCTTTGGATTGACGAGTTTGGTTATGCCTATATTTCGGGCTACAACAATTTTACCGGCTCTATTCCGGTCAATAACCGCGGGGTGGCCATTCTCGACCTCAACCAAGACCCGATGAACCCCACTTTGGTCAATACCTATACCGACCAATATGTTCACGATATGTATGTGCGCGACAATATTATGTATGCTTGCGAAATTTACAACGGGCGGTTCACCGTCATTGATGTGTCCGATAAAAGCAACTTGGTGGTATTGGCAAGCCAAAACACGCCAAGCTTGTTTACTCACAACGCTTGGCTTTCCGATAATAGTCAATACCTATTTACCACCGATGAAAAAAACAACGCTTACGTAACGGCTTACGACATCAGCGACCTGAGCGACATTAAAGAAGTTGACCGTTATCAATCCAATCCCGGCAGTTTGTCCATGCCCCACAATGTGCATGTGTTAAATGATTTTCTGGTGATTTCGTACTATCGCGATGGGGTAAAGATTGTGGATGCCCACGAACCCGACATCTTGGTAGAAACCGAATACTTCGACACCTCCCCTGCATCTGGTCCCGGTTCGTCAGGCTGTTGGGGGGTCTATCAGTTATTCCCTTCGGGCAATGTGATTGCAAGCGACCGCCAATTGGGGATGTTCGTGATGCGCCCTGAATACCGGCGCGCTTGCTATTTGCGGGGCACTGTGGTGGATATTCAAACCGGCTTGCCCATCCTCGGCGCATCACTTCAACTATTGGGCACAAATGCCTCGACCAATAGCGATTTTGCCGGACAGTTCAAGGCGGGCGTTGCAGAGAGTGGTAACTATACTTTACAATTCTCGCGATATGGTTACGAAACTTTGACCTTGACCGATATTACCTTTACCGAAGCCGAAACCGTGTTGCTGACGGTCGAAATGACCCCGTTAAACCCTTTTACACTTGTGGTCAAAGTAACCGATGAAACGAGTGGTGTCAATTTGACCAATGCGTTTGTCGAAGTATGGCATCCGCAAGGCAACTACACCGACCTGACCGACATCAACGGCTTTGCCTCGTTTGATGGCTTGTTCAACGATACCTTTAATATATATGCCGCCTCGTGGGGAAACCTGCCCGCCTACCTGCCCGATTGGGCTTTTGACAATGCCAATATCAATGCCAATGTTTTGTTGGAAAGCGGTTATTACGACGATTACTATACCAATTTGGGATGGACGGTCAATAGTGTGGGGGCAAATGTCGAAGGTGAATGGGTGCGGGCAGTTCCGATAGCCTCCTTTGTTGGCGATAACCTCAGCAATCCCGACACCGATGTTGCGGGCGATACCGGCGGTTCCTGCTTCTTTACCGGCAACGGCTTTGGGCTAAACCCCGAAGACAACGCCCTCAGAACGGGCAACACGACCCTTTACAGTCCGCCCATCAATTTGAGCAATTACACCAATCCATACATCAGTTTTTACCGATGGTTCTCCGCCTTCAACTCGCAAAACAACGCCGACAGCCTGAGTTTTTACCTAAGCAATGGCACAGAAACCGTGTTGTTGCAGACCATCACGCCCGATGACTTGTTCCAAAGGCAATGGCAATTGGAAACCTTTAGGGTCAATGATTTTATTGCCCTGACTTCGTCCATGCAATTTATGGTTACGGCAACGGCAGGCACAGACGGGGTGATTTTAGAAACAGGCATAGACCTATTTCAAATCACCGAAGACTACGCCCCACAAGTGGGCATCCAACCGACAGAACCTGCCAAAACAACAGTAATCCTCTCGCCAAACCCTGCAAACATTAATGCCATCCTGACAACAACCGAACCCATTCAAAGCCTATCGGTCTATGATTTGCAAGGCAGGTTAATCAAAACGATGCAAGCCGGTGAGGGCAGTGTTACCACACAATTAACCCTCAAAACCGATGACCTTATGCCGGGTTTGTATATTGTTCAGGTAAAAACCGCCTTGCAAACACAAAGTCTGAAGTTGGAAGTGGTGAGGTAAATCTGATTAAGAAGAAAGGATTTTTGAAATGCGCACCAATTCGGGGTCAACGGTAACGTTGTGTTTAATGGCTTCGCTGAAGTTGGTAAATGCAATTTTGTCGTGTATCACGCCCACCATCATATTTTCAACGCCATTGATTAAGGCTTCCACCGCAGCCACACCAAGCCTGCTGGCCAATACTCTGTCCTGACAAACAGGAGAACCGCCGCGTTGAATATGCCCAAGCACGGTAACGCGGCTATCATAAAGTCCTTGAGGCAGTTTAGCTTCCACCAAGTTTTTAATATCGAATGCCCCGCCACGCTCATCGCCTTCGGCAACGATAACAATGCTCGATTTCTTCTTTTGCATCCTTGCCAATTCCAATTGTTCTACCAACTCATCAATACTAAAGAATGCTTCCGGTATCAAAATTGCCTCTGCCCCTCCGCCAATTCCGGTCGAAAGTGCAATAAATCCTGCATCCCTACCCATCACCTCAACAAAAAACAAGCGGCTATGAGAAGAAGCCGTGTCGCGTATCTTATCAATCGCTTCAATCACCGTGTTAATGGCCGTGGCATATCCAATGGTATAATCCGTCCCATAAAGGTCGTTGTCAATCGTGCCCGGAATGCCGATAAAGGGAATGAGGGGGTAGCGATTGGTAAACTCCAATGCGCCTTTGAGTGTACCATCTCCACCAATAGCGACCACGCCATCAATACCGGCTGCTCTCAAATGATCGTAAGCCTTTTTCATGCCGGCTTCTGTCTTAAATTCTTCGCTTCGGGCTGTTTCCAAAATCGTGCCGCCGCGTTGAATGATATTGCTCACAAATCGCGAGGTGATATTGTGCTCTATATCGTTTTCAATCAATCCCGCATATCCCCGCTTGATGGCAGAAATAAACAGATTGTGATGGACGGCCGCTCTTACCACGGCGCGGATACAAGCATTCATACCGGGGGCATCGCCGCCGGAAGTAAGTACTCCTATTCTTTTCATTCTTTTCTCAGTCATAATAGTTATTGTTTGGTAGTAAATGAATACTATTGTTAGGTTTTAGTCTGTATGTAACAAACATCTGAAAACAAGGATTTATGCCTTAGTGTTTGGCAAAATCCATCAGACATCAAAGATTTATTGCTGAATGTTAAGGGGAATGGTCAATTGGGTTAATAATCTTGAAACAATTACTACTTTTGAAACTCATTCAAAAACCTGTTCACTAACACCCCACCTTCCTTATGTTAGCCACTTTAGATTGGATAATTATTGCCTTTTACATGCTGTTGAGCTTGGCAGTCGGCCTGTCGGTTACTCGCCGGGCGGGCAAAGATATGAGTAGTTTTTTTCTTGGTGGACGTAATTTACCTTGGTATCTTGCCGGTTTGTCAATGGTTGCCACCACATTTGCCGCCGATACGCCCTTGGCAGTAACCGAATTGGTCGGTCAAAGCGGGATTTCGGGAAACTGGCTTTGGTGGAACATGCTGGCAGGAGGAATGTTGACTACTTTTTTCTTTGCCAATCTATGGCGCAGGTCGGGCGTATTAACCGAAGTAGAACTGATAGAGCTTCGTTACAGCGGTCAGCCTGCTGCTTTTTTGCGTGGGTTTAAAGCGATTTATCTGGGGGTGTTTATGAACATCATCATCATTGCGTGGGTAAATGTAGCACTTATTTCCATCTTCGAGGGCTTTTTTGACCTTCCCAAGTCCGATGCGCTGCTTTATACTGCCATTGTGATGCTCATTGCCACCGTTTATGCCTCCCTTTCCGGCTTACTCGGCGTGGCTTTAACCGATGCCCTACAATTTATCATAGCCATGACCGGCTGTATCATCCTTGCTTTTTTAGTGTTGAATTCAGATAAAATCGGCGGCATCGCCGGACTTAAAGCACAACTGCCCGCCGAAACCTTTCAGTTCTTCCCCAATATCGGAGCAGAAGGAGGCGGCTCTGCACTGGCAATCAGCGTGGGGTCATTCTTTGCTTTCATCGGTATCCAATGGTGGGCAAGTTGGTATCCCGGGGCAGAACCCGGAGGCGGTGGTTACGTAGCGCAACGAATGATGAGCGCGAAAAACGAAAAACACGCCGTCTTTGCCACCCTGTTTTTTCAAATCGCCCATTACTGTATTCGCCCATGGCCGTGGATTATAGTCGCCCTATGTGCATTAGTGCTCTACCCCGATTTGGAAGATGTCGATAAAAAGATGGGATATATCTATGCCATGCGCGACTTCTTGCCCACGGGATTAAAAGGGTTGTTAATTGTAGCATTTCTAGCAGCCTATATGAGTACCATCACCACCCAATTAAATTGGGGAGCGAGTTATGTGGTCAACGATGTCTATCACCGATTTATGAACCCCAAAGCAACCCAAAAACACCTCATCCTTGCAGCGCGGATAGTTACTTTACTGCTCATGGTGTTCGGCTTATACGTCAGCACCCAAATCAACAGCATCAAAAGCATGTGGAGCTTTATCATAGAATGTGGTGCCGGTTTGGGCTTAGTCCTCATCTTGCGATGGTATTGGTGGCGCATCAATGCGTGGAGCGAAATAGCGGCAACTATTGCCCCTTTTTTCGCCTATGCTTTCTGCAAATGGCAACTTGGACTAGTTTCCCCCAATAGCTTTTTCATCACCGTAGCCTTTACCACCCTCACTTGGATAGTCGTTACTTTCCTGACCAAACCCACCGATACTGCCACCTTGACCAAGTTCTATCAAACCATTCGCCCAGACGGGTTATGGCAACCCATTGCTAATTTGGTAGAAAACCAATCCATTACCCACGACCGCAATAACCTATCGGGATTACTTGGGGCGTGGTTAAGTGCGGTGTTGATGACCTACTCTATCTTGTTTATGATTGGTAAATTCATTTTCCTCGAATGGCAACAGGCTTTCTTTTGGATGTTCATGGCCATCATCGGTTTTGGAATATTGCAATTCAGCCTTCGGTTTACCCGAATTTTTAAATAATCACCGGTTTCTGTTGCCGATACCAACGAAGGATAACCATTG
Organism: uncultured Bacteroidota bacterium; assembly: GCA_937907475.1. Taxonomy (GTDB): domain Bacteria; phylum Bacteroidota; class Bacteroidia; order Chitinophagales; family UBA2359; genus UBA2359. The sequence continues at coordinate 5,584 of CALCIK010000167.1, forward strand.
AAACAATACAATTGATCTCAAATCATCTCTTTGACCATTGAACAATACCTTATTAATAGAATCCCATTACCTTGGCAACATTCAGTACTATGCCGAACTGCTGCGCCATCAAAACATTGTCTTAGAACAATACGAGTTTTTTGAAAAAAGCACCTTCCGCAACCGGTGCTATATTGCAGGCAGCAATGGAAAACTAATGCTTTCCATTCCCCTTATCGGGGGCAGGCAACAACACGCTATTACCAAAGATGTCCGCATAGATTATACCTATCACTGGCAAAAATCGCATTGGCATAGCATCGAAAGTGCTTACCGTTCAACGGCTTACTTCGATTATTACCAAGATAGTTTTCGCCCTTTATATAAACATCAACAAACCTTCCTGTTCGACTTCAACCTCCAACTCCTGCAAACCATCTTGAAGATACTGAAAGTCGAACGTACCATCACCTTTAGCGAAGCGTACCATAAAATCTATCCTTCTGAGCAATTGAACGACCTAAGAAACAGCATACACCCAAAACAACTTAAACCTGCTTCATCATTATCCCCTTCGATGCCGACTTATTTCCAAATCTTTGCCCACAAATACGGTTTCCTTCCCAACCTAAGCATCATTGACCTGCTATTTGCCAAAGGGCCGGATACCCTGTCTTATCTACAAGCCGTCATTAACGAATAGTTCGATGAAATAAGAGGTTTGAATAACCTCCACGATAATCCTCTAATCACTAACCCATTCACAAAGGTTATGAAATTCAATCAGCAAAGTATCCTGTTATACACCAAGTGCCTCTGTCTGCTAACCCTTTTGCTCAACAGTTCGTTTATGGAAGTCCCCAAAAAAGTGCTTTACCAATCCCCTGAGTTTACGGTTTACAACAACCGCGTGGTGCAAGGTAAATATGTGGCAAAGGTGGACGGTAAACATCACCTCCTTAGTTCCACTTACCAAAGCCCCGCCAATAGCAGATACAGTCGTGCCATTGAATTTAAGTTTAGCATCAACGGCAAAGACAACGAACTGCCTTTTGGGGTCAATCACGGGTTGATCTTGCTGCCAAAAAACGGCAAGGTGGAAAGCCCGTTGTTGGAGTTTGGTAAAAACAACTTACTCAATGCAGCATTGCCCGATGCCGATCCGTATCTCGAACCCAATACAGAACTTACCCTTTACTTGGATATGCGTCCGGTACTCAAAAGTTTTGAAACGCAAGGAGCATACACTGCCTTTAATGGTGAAACCATTGCTAAAACAGACTTCAAGGGCGTGTATGTTGCAGGAGGGGCTGCCCCATTGGGTTGGGATTTTGAAAACCTTCCCTCCCGTCCTCAATTCCAATTGACCGATAAAGACGGGGATGGCATTTATCAAATCACCCTGACCATGAATGCGTATGATGCAGACCGTTTCACCGCCAAAGAATGGAAGGTGAGTAAAGACTTGTCCGGTTTACCCAATTTTACTTGCGGCATTCCCCTGCTCGAAACCCTTTACCAACTCTCGCTCGAAGAAATGTTGCTCGATATCCGGCCCGATGGCGCATACATGGCAGGCGAGAAATGGGACGGCGTATGGACGCGTGACATCAGTTACAGCATCCTCCTGTCATTGGCCATGTTGCAACCCGAAGTGGCTAAAAAGAGTTTGCTTCAGAAGGTAAAAAACAATCGCATCATTCAAGATACCGGCACCGGCGGCTCCTGGCCTATTTCCTCCGACCGCACCACGTGGGCATTGGCAGCATGGGAGGTTTATCTGACAACGGGTAATCAGGAATGGCTGCAAACCGCCTATACCATCATCAAAAACACGGCCGATGACGACCAAAAGACCCTGACCGACATGCAAACGGGCTTGTTGATGGGCGAATCTTCCTTCCTCGATTGGCGAAAACAGTCTTATCCCCGATGGATGAACCCTGTGGACATCTACCGTTCCCAAAACCTCGGCACCAATGCCGTTCACTATCGAACTTACGAAATCATTTCCCTGATGGAAAAGGAATTGGGGATGCCCGATAGTGGTTTTAAACCCATCGCTAAACAATTGGCACATAGCATCAATCATTACCTATGGTCTGACGAGCATCAATACTATGGTCAATATCTGTATGGAGCAGACTTCCCCACCTTATCGCCTCGTTCCGAAACCCTCGGCGAAGCACTCTGTGTGTTGTTTGACATTGCCGACCCGGCCCGCGCCAAAGCAGTGGTTAGCCACACCCCTGCCCTACCCTTCGGTGTCCCTTGTTTTTATCCTCAAATCCCCAACATCCCTCCTTACCACAACAACGGCATCTGGCCATTTGTCCAAGCCTATTTTACCTGGGCAGCAGCCAAAGCACAAAACACCGCAGCAGTCGAACACGGCTTGGCAACGATTTACCGGCAAGCCGCCCTGTTTGTTACCAACAAAGAAAACATGACCGCCGACACCGGCGACTTCAACGGCACCGAAATCAATTCCGACCGTCAACTATGGAGCGTTGCCGCCAATCTTGCCACTGTCTATCGGGTGTTTTACGGCATGACCTTCACCCCCGATGGACTTTATTTTACCCCCTTTGTGCCTAAACCTTACAACGGTAATAAGAAAATAACCGCCTTTCCCTATCGAAATGCCCTGCTAAACATCGAGTTGAAAGGCTATGGCAATCAAATCAAGAAGTTTACCATCAACGGAGTAGTGTCCGACAAGCCGTTTGTATCTGCAACCCTCACGGGTCAACAAAACATTGTTATCGAACTAACCAATTTGCCCATCCCGCCTGCCCCTTTTAACGTCATCCCCAATCGTTTTTCTCCCGAAATACCCGATGTGGTTGCCCATCAACAGCAACTCCAATGGCAGCCTGTTCCCGATGCCAAGCACTACTTGGTTTACCAAAACGGGCGACAACAAGGCTACACCAAAGAACATTTCTTCCCCTTCATGCCAAGCAATAACCTTACTCAATACCAAGTGTGCGCCATCAATCAAGCCGGCGATGCTTCTTTCCTGAGTAAGCCCATCACCTTCTACCAACCCGCCGCACTTCAACGATTAGAAGCAGAGGCATTTGCACCTTACGAGCCAATGAACACGATTGGTCATTCCGGTAAAGGGGTGGTTGAACTTAGCACATCGGTCAACCGGCGAATTACTTTCCCTATACAAGTGCCAACCGATGGGCAATACCGCATCTCGTTTGCTTACAGCAACGGCAACGGGCCGGTCAATACCGACAACAAATGCGCCATTCGCACCTTGTCCATCCCCAAGTATTTACCCAATGGCAGAAGCATCGTTTTCCCACAATTGGGGTTTGAAGAATGGTCGAATTGGGGCATGAGCAACGCCATCAATGTTTGGTTGCCCGCCGGCACACATCAAGCCACGTTAAGCCTCGAGCCGCACAACGAAAACATGAACGGCAGCATCAATTCCTGCTTGTTGGATTATATGGAGGTGGTGAAGAGGTAATCCTCTCGCATTGATTACAATTAAGTCCGGTAAGAACAGATAAAATCGGAAGTAAAAGCATCTGCTCTAACATTCCTCTTTGCAACGTAACTTCGGATGACTTACAATATCTGCAAAACCGTTAGCTTATCCAAGTTTAGCTGGGTGATGAGGTCGTCTAAAGTGGCGAACTTTTGCTCTCGGCGGATAAGAGTAACGAAATCTATTTGCAACGTTTCACCGTAAATGTCATCGGAAAAATCGAGGAGATGTACCTCTATCGTTTTCGTTTCACCGTTAAAAGTCGGGCGTACGCCTATATTGAGCATGGCTTTAAAGGTTTCGCCTCTTAGATGAACCCTAACTGCATAAACGCCATTGTCGGGAATGAGCTTGGTTTGGTCTTCGATGTATAGGTTGGCGGTGGGGAATCCTATCTTGCTGCCTAATTGGTTGCCTTTGACCACAATTCCGCGAACAAAGTAATCGTGCCCTAACAGCGTGCGGGCATTCTCGATGTCCCCACTCAATAACGCATTTCGAATAAGGGTGGAACTGACCGACATTTGGTCAACCAATTGCTTGGAAATTTCTTCTACTTGAAACCCGCGCGTATGTCCCATTTCAATCAGCAAGTCTAAATTACCTTGACGGTCCTTTCCGAAACGATGATTGTAGCCGATGACGATGATTTTGGGATGGAATTGATTGACCAAAAACAAATCAACGTACTCTTGCGGGGTTTGCTCTGAAAATGCGCGGGTGAAAGGCACAACTACTACGTTATTGATGCCGTAATGCCTCAAAAGGTCGAATTTTTCTTCGGTGGGTGTTAATAATTGTATCGAGTCGTTGTCGTTGACTACGGTTCTTGGGTGGGGATGAAAGGTAATGAGCATGCTTTCCCCCTCAATTTGTCTTGCTAATTCATTGACCCGGTGAATGATTTGTTGGTGTCCGAAGTGAACCCCGTCAAAAGTGCCGATGGTAATCACTGTGTTTGTAAAGTCGGGAAGGAGGTCTAATTGTCTGAAAATGCGCATTTAGATGGGATATAAGTCGAACAAATGTGGCAGGATTGGTGCAAAGTTAGGTAAAACATCGGCGAATGTGTTAGGTTTGTTTATCTTTGCGGCCGATTACAGTATTGAATTAACATCTATTACATCACATTAAGCTCCCACCGTTATGCTACCATTCATAGAAGAGTTATTAGGCGACAAACAGGCGAAATATCTTTTAGACCACCAATGTAAGACCGTTGATAAAGCTGCTTTGGCATTGCCGGGCGGCGATTTTGTTGACCGTGTTTGGCGCGATTCGAACCGCAACTTGCCCACCCTGCGCAGTATTCAAGCCCTCAACAATCATGGCAGGCTCGCCGGCACGGGTTATGTGTCCATTTTACCCATTGACCAAGGAATTGAACATACCGCAGGTGCATCATTTGCCCCTAATCCTCTGTTTTTCAACCCAGAAAACATCGTAAAGTTGGCTATCGAGGGCGGTTGCAATGCTGTGGCTTCGACATTTGGCGTATTGGGTAGTGTTGCTCGGAAGTATGCTCATAAGATTCCGTTTGTGGTGAAGATTAACCATAACGAACTCCTCACCTACCCCAACAAGTATGACCAAATCATGTTTGGCTCTGTTCAAGATGCTTGGAATATGGGAGCGGTGGCGGTTGGTGCAACCATTTACTTCGGCTCTGAGGAGTCGAGCCGCCAAATTCAAGAAGTCGCTCAGGCATTTGAAATGGCGCATGAACTGGGAATGGCAACTATTTTATGGTGTTATACCCGTAACAATGGGTTTAAAAAAGACGGAGTGGACTACCATACCGCCGCCGACCTTACCGGTCAAGCGAATCACTTGGGCGTTACCATTCAAGCCGACATTATCAAACAAAAACTGCCTACTAATAACGGCGGATTTACCGCTATCAATTTCAGCAAGTCGCATCCAAAAATGTATTCCGAACTTTCTTCTGACCACCCGATTGACCTTTGCCGTTATCAGGTGATTAACAACTACATGGGCAGGGTCGGGTTAATTAATTCGGGCGGCGAATCAAAAGGAGCGTCTGACCTTGCCGAAGCAGTAGAAACTGCCATTATTAATAAACGCGCCGGTGGTATGGGATTGATTTCAGGACGGAAAGCGTTTCAAAAACCTTTTGATGTTGGCGTTAAATTGCTCCACAGTATTCAAGACGTTTATTTAAGTGAAGACGTAACTATTGCGTAATTAAAGAAGATTTTAGTTATGAGTTATAAGTTATGAGTTATAATCTGTGATGCTGTTAATTATTCGTTATGAGTGAACAAAAGATCATCTTAAAAGAGAAGAGTTTTGCTTTTGCCATTCGGATTGTAAAGTTGAGCCGGTATTTAGCCGAAACAAAGAAAGAGTTTGTTTTGACCAAGCAACTCCTAAGAAGCGGAACTGCGATCGGTGCATTGATACGTGAAGCGCAGAATGCAGAAAGCACTAAAGACTTTATTCACAAACTAAGTATTGCCCAAAAAGAGTGTGATGAAACGATTTATTGGTTAGAACTATTTAAAGGAATCGACTTTCTAACCGAAAAAGAATTTGAAAGCATCAATAACGAAGCGATTGAATTACTAAAAATGCTTCGCAGTGCCATCATCACCTCAAAGAAGAACTCATAACTCGCATCACACACGTCATAACGGCGTGTTTCCTAAATCAACCATTAATATTGAACAGTTTACCACCTAACATGCCGTTCACATTGTGATGATGCTTTCTTTGCCTATTCCTTTTTTTACCCACCGCTAGCCCCTCACTAAAAACAAATCGGAAACAAAACTTGATTTATACTCAATGTTTTGTTTCCGATTTGTTTCTTGGAGGGGGGTTAATACCTCCGCTATTTACCAAACTCGTGTAAATTTATCTGCGCTCTTCCTCCTCCTAATTACCAACGATGTCCTTACACCTATTGATATAAACCATCAATGAAGTAGCATTATTGGTAGAGAAGTGCCCATGAGGTGAGTAAAGAACCCGCTCAAACTGTTCAACACATGGAGCGACACCATTCATAACTTATAACTCATAACTCATAACTAACAAAGTTACTTCGTTTTCGCAACCAAATTCACCTCAATGTCGAACTCGTCGTAGATGGTTTTGTCGCCCAAGCTATCGAAGAAGCTGCCTGAACCAAAACGGACATCGTATTCGCTGCGGTCAACTACAATCTTAGCGGCAGAAACGATGTTGGCATCTGCTCCTTTGGTGATGGTGGCGTTAAACTTGGCAGGTTTAGTGGTGTTTTTGATGGTCAAATCGCCTAAAATCTTGTATTCACCTACGGGACCTCTCGCCACTACACTTGTGATATTGAAACGGGCAGTGGGGTATGTAGCGACACCAAAGAAATCATCGGATTTTAAGTGTCCGACCAATTTGTCGGAATACTCGCCTTCCATATCGGTACAGGTTATGGTGTTCATGTCAATATCAAAGTTGCCGCCGACAAGTTTGTCGCCCTCAAAGGTAAGCGTTCCTTTTTGCAGGGAGATGCCGCCGGTATGTTTTCCGGTTACTTTGTAGCCCGTCCATAATACTTTGCTGGCTTTTGCATCTACGCTGTAAGATGCGCGGTCGCCATTGTTGCCCGCAGTGAAACTCATAAATGTGAACGCTATCACCGCGCTCAAGACCAGCAGAAATCGAAAATGTTTCATTGTAAAATGTTTGATGTGGTAACTAAAAATTGAATTGTTTTGGTTTGTTGTTGTCCATGTTTAAACATAGAACCTGAACTAAACGCCCTTCGCGACCAAAAGTTCGCTTTCGGAAATAATTTTTAACCTTTGATAACAAAACAACTCATCCCATATCCGCCAATTTGCCAATGATGTGTTGAGATTTTGAATGAAAATTTCAAACAAACTTGCTTACCTCAAGGCATGAGCAATCCCGCTCCTTGTTTTATCACAAGGCGTGCAAACATGCCGTCTTGAAATAAATCCGTTCATCACTACTCCCCCACCAAAACATAACCTGCCCACATCACCGGCATCAACCCTTAAAGTTGTTAGCAGGGACACTGACAATGGCAGGGACACGCCCCAAAACTCATCACTCATAACTTATAACTCATGACTACTCCCCCACCATGACATAACCCGCCCACTTGATAGGCATCAATCCTTGTTGAATGAGCAGCAGTTTGGCATTGTGGAGGGCTTCAGCGCAGGACTGTTTGGCAAGCAAATGACTAAATAAATGGGTGGTGAGTTGGCTCGACTCTTTGTCATACACTTTGAACAGGGTATAGACTACATTTTTGGCACCGGAATAAAGAAAACCTCGATTGAGTGCAAGCGTGCCTTCCCCTTTTTTGACTTTTCCAAGCCCTGTTTCACAACAACTCAACACGACTACTTCGGCTTGCAGGTTTAGGTTGTAGGCATCGCTCATATAAAAAATCCCCCTACCATCCGCCTCATTGGGCGAAAAGATGATGCCTGTCCGTTCGGGTTGTTGGTCGTCCACATCGGTATGGGCGGCTATCAATACATATTTATATTGACCGGCTAAGGTTTTAAAAGCCTCTAAAGTGGCTGATTGATGAAGCAAAACTCGCGCCTTTTGACCCATTTCTGCAAACATCTGTCCCGCTTCGCGCACTTCATTTTCTGAGTTGAGCAGTTCTACGTAGTCCTTACCTTCTACCTTACTTCTTAATACGCCTTCCGCTTCGGCATAATGAATGCGTTGTCGGTTTTGGGGGTTTTCGAGGCCGAGTTTTTCGTAAATATCTACTTCTAACGTGAGGTCAATGTCGTTTTCGTCAGAGGAGGTTATCGCATCACTATAAACCGGAGCAAAACCGATGAAATCACCCATTAAATCATCCTTCTTGAGTTCAATTTTATGGGTCAATTCCTGATTTTGTTCTGTTGCCTGTAAAAGAGTTTGTTGCTGAAACCATAAAGTGGCGGAATAATGGTAAGAAATGACGTAGTGATGGAGCAAGTAGGGCAAGGCTCTAAAAGGCTGTTTTCCCGAACAGGCTTGTGTAAGCAGTGCTTCAAACGGGATATGGGACAAACTCCCATCGGGAATAATAACCAAATGTGAGATATGGTTCAACAATCCTTTTTCTTCCAAAGGTTGCAGCAGCAGGCGATACAATTCATAACCATATTGCAGGTAAATCTCTTTTTCGAATGGATGAAAGGTGTAGGTAAAATCACCTGTTAAATGTTCAAAACCGGCGGGCAGTTTTTGCTGTTCCCAATGTTGGTTTGTTGGGGTAATAATAAAGGTGTATAGAAATCCTTCGGTTAAGACATAGCTGATCACTGCTGTTTTGGGCGATAAGGCAGATTGAATTTGACCGATTGTGGTTATTTTAAGGTCATATTTCAGGCGGTAATAATGGGGGAAGTCTTTTTCAAGACGTTCTATCAAAGCATCGTATTGCTTCTTTGAGTGAAAATGCCGGGTTTGCCATTCCGATAAAGTATCGGCGTTTTGGTGTTTTACTTCCTTGTTGGTTTCTTCAATCATACATTGCTCTAAAAACGAAAGTTCTAACCGCAACTGCCGTTCTTCTGCTTCCAATTCAAGCGAAAGCTGCATATCTGCTCTTGCTTTGGCATCTTTAATACCGGCATACAACAGTATTCCCTTACTTTTTTCGGAAAAATGGAATGCCAAATCTATTAGCGCGTCAGGCAAGTTGTATCCATATTCCTCCTTGTATGCTTCCATTTCTGCTGTAAACATTTCTTGTCCCATGCTTTTGCAATGGAGTTCAGCAATCTGCAGGGCTTCCAAACCTGCATCATAGACAATTCTCTTAGCCTTCTCTGCAAGGGTTAACGTGCTATCTTCAACTTTATAACTTTGCCTCATTTGGTCAACCAATTCATCGGCACAGAGAAAATAGGCTAAGGAAGCTGTCAAATCTTTGAGTAAATGGGTTTGCTTGTATTGGGAAAGAAATACAGTTGCCTTTTCCGATAGTGTTTCTAACAATTGTGTGGCACTGATGTAGCCGGTCAGTTTGGGACGGGCATAAAAATCCGTATCCGGCACAGACAGGGCTAAGGATTGCATGGATTTTTGCAGGAAATGCAAAGATTCGGGGTAATTGTTTAAATGAAAATAGTGCTGCGCAATATTGCGGTAACACATGGCAGTATTTGAATTTAGTATGCCAAACGTGTTCATCCAAATCGTTAATGCTTGCTGAAAGTGGTTAAAAGCTTGGTCGTGCAAACCGAGTTGTTGATAGCAATAGCCGATATTATAATAAGTAAGGGCTGTATGAGGGTGTTGATCTCCAAAAGTTTTGATTTTGAGGTCTAAGGCTTTCTTGTAAACCTCAATGGCTTGGGCATATTTTTGGGTCAGTTGATAACTTACTCCCAAGCCATGATAGGTGATAGCGGTATCAGGATGATATTCGCCCAATTCTTTTACCTTGATGTTCAACGACAGATGTTTAAACCGCAAGGCCTGCTTAAAATCTTCTTTGTCATGCAGACAAACTCCTATATTGTGATAGCTGCGGGCTGTGCTCAAATGCTCTTTACCAAACACCTTTTCTCTGATGTTCAAGGCATGGTAATGATAGGACATCGCCTTTGCATAATCGCCCTTTTTTCTAAAACAAAGCCCTAAATTGTTGTAACTATTTGCTGTAATTGGATGGTTGTCGCCATATATTATCTGCTTAATAGCTAATGATTGCTGGTGATACTGTATCCCAAGGTCGTAATCGCCAAAATCTGAATAGCATATTCCTAAATGATTGAAACTATTGGCAACCTCAATATGCCCTTCATCCAAATGAGTATTGCAAATTAACAATGCTTGTTCTGCTATAGAGACGGATTTTTTGTAGTTTCCCAATCTCCAAAAACATTCGCTGCAACGGTTTAGATTTACCGCATGTTTTTCCCAATCTTGTGCTTCAGAAAAGAAAGTAATCAACTCTTCCAATAATGAAATTGCATCGGCATAATGACCAATTTTCATCAAACGGTTAACCTCGTCTTGGTGTTTTTCGGGACTAAACATGTCTTACTATTATTGGCGGTTAACAAAGATACCGTTCTTTTTAATGGTTGGATGCTATGAATGACCATTAATGCCCAAAATAATTGTTTGTAAAATAAGTTTACCGGATATAAATACCTGTTGGTTGTTTTAGCCGGTTTCGTTTAAAGCAAAATCTATTTTATCTCAAATTGACCACAAACAATTAAGCCCCTACACAAGGCAGGGGCTTAAAAAGTATAGACCGTATTTAAAGAACGAATGTTGCTAACCGATTATAATATCGTTACTATGTAATGAGCACTATCCTCACTACTTTGGTTGACGGCCGTCAGAAAGCGATAAGTGTTATAGTCGGGAACTGAAAATGCACTGATAAGGAAAGTACGTACTGAGTTTGGAGCAACCGCTACAGGCGTACTGTTTGTGCCTTTTTTAATGTTGGAATAATAGAACCATATTTCAGCCGTTCCGGTATTTTCAATTTTAAGCATATCGGTGGCAAGGAATTTGCGTACAAATACCTCTTTGGTTCCTGACGCGGCAATGGTTCCGACAAATACGGTTTGGCGGGTTTCGCGCAAGGTAACGACATCAAACAGGCTCTCAATTAAATTCAAATTGTTGGGAAAGGTGTCTATGGCAAATCCAAGATTGCGCCATTGCATAATCATGGCAGCTTTTCGGGCGGCCTCTACCAAACCACTGTTGGTTTTGACCACAGCTTTTGCTCCTTCCTGTGCATCGCGGGCGGCATCCAATGCCAAATGTGCTGCCTCAACCTCCGCTTTTACGGCCGACAATGTAGGATATGGTGCCAAGTTTAAGGCCAACTTTTGATAGGCCATTACCTGCTGTTGAATCGTTCCCCTTGTAAATGGTTTTCTTCCGTCAGAAAACACAAAATTATAATCGGCTGATTCAAACACTAGGGCTGACCTAATAGCAGTATCCCAAACATCCAGTTGTTTGTAAGTGGTTTCTAATAAACCCTCCAAAATATCTGTTTTGCTTCTCTGTAAGTCATAGAAACTTTGCCAAACGCTGTAACTACCGGTAAGTGCTGTATGCAAAGAATGGTAGCGTGTGTAAATAGGTTCTAATGCGGGTTCGGTAACCCTCATGAGGTTTAAAACAGAATCGTGGTAGTTGCTTAACTTAACCGACTTCTTGAAATTTTTTCTGGTTTTGGCCAAAAACTGGTTTTCTAAATAATGCCAAATCTTTTGCATGGTGGTTTAGGTTTTATTTGTTAATGAATTAAATTATCAAATGTTATTCTCGTGTATTGATTTTTTCATAACCTGCGATTTTCTTTTTTGAACAATTATTTCTAAAACAGCGACTAAAACCGGTTTATTTTGTAGGGCATAGTTAATGAATGTTAAAAGTTAGTTAAAATTTGCTAGTTAGGTAAAGTTTGATATGGTGATGCATATTTAGTTTGAAATGAAGGTAATGTTTACCTACACTTCTACTTTACGCTTTCTTTAGAAAGTTATCATAAACATAGTTGACTATACTATATTGCCTTACATAGCGCAGTACACAGTAAAGTACCGCACTATGTTGCCTTACAGGGTGCAGTACACAGTAACGTACCACACTATGTTGCCTTACATAGTGCAGTACACAGTAACGTACCAGACTATGTTGCCTTACACGATGCAGTACACAGTAACGTACCAGACTATGTTGCCTTACACGATGCAGTACACAGTAACGTACCAGACTATGTTGCCTTACAGGATGCGGACTCTCAAGAAGAACTGTACTATGTTGTGTAAATAATATAGGTCTTCAGTGGGGACTCTGAAAGCGGCGGGGCTGTACATTCAATCATTTATGGGGATATTGACAATAACGAATTGGCGAAATTAAATCGTCAATCGTCAATCCAAAATCGTAACCTCTTCAAAACCAATCGTCAATAAAGATGCTCACAAAGACGGAAACAATAACTCATAACTTATAACTCATAACTCATAACTAAATCCCCCTTTCCTTCCACAAAAAAGCCCCCGCCTGCATAACACAAGCGGGGGCTTTTTATTGGACACTATTGATTTAACCTACTTAGTGCCGTTTATCAGCAATGCACGTTGGTGAATGGCAACTCCTTCGCTGTTCACCAAACGGCAGATATACATGCCGTTGGGCAGGTCTTTGGTGTCGTAAGTTGCGGTATAGACCTCATCTGCGGCAACAGTACCTCCGAACATAGTCGCCACTTCTTTACCCATCAGGTCATAGACCATCAAGCGCACCACATCATCTTGCGGCCAACTGAACGAAATGTTCAAGTCTTTGGCAAATGGGTTGGGGGCAATCTGCATACGGTCGTCTGTAAACTCGACTTTACCCCGTCCGCGCGCTTTTTTGGGAACCCAGAACCAACCAATCGTATTGTTGGGCGGAACAGTGCAATCCGTTACAGAAACAATATACCAACCTGAACTTAGGTTGCTAAGGCTGCCCGTAGTAGCAGTCGGTGCGCCCGTCCAAGTACTTGGGCCTGACCAAACGTATTGATAAACGCCTCCCGCACAAGTGTTTCCACCGGCAACGGTCAACACTATCGAGCCGTTTCCGGTGCCAAAGTCAGAGGTAATGGTGCTATTGATGATATTGAGCACTCCGTCCGGGTCGGTACCGGTGGGGCTGTTACTAAATACCAAAGTGCTGACCCCGCAACCGTTGCTGTCCGAAATCGTAACGCTCCAAGCTGCATAGTCTGCATAAATCACTTGGATGGTGCCGGGTGCAGGAATGGAATACAATACATAACCCGAAGTGTTCCAACTATAGTTGTAGGGCGATTGACCACCGGAAAAGGTGATGATATTGACATTGTAAAATGCAGGGATAAAGCCACCATCACCTTCGGCGATGTTTTGGTTGGTACCCGTCAAAGGCGGCACTGCGGGAGGTTCGGTGATGGTAACGGTGCTTGTGCAAACACATCCGTTGGCATCGGTTGTGGTAACAGAATAAGTACCTGGGGAGAGATTGGTTAGACCGGTAACATTACCATAAGGTCCGCCCGGTCCACTCCATGCGTAACTATACGGAGCAACTCCGCCTGTTTGGGTAACAGTTGCTGTGCCGTCATCCGCATCAAAACAGGTGATATTAGTGGAAGAAGCATTGCAGTTAAGTTGAGCAGGCTGGGTTAAAACAAAACTTCTTACAGTACTGCAACCACTGTTGTCGCTGATGGTAACGGTGTAGAAACCCGATGGTAATCCGGTAAGTGTATTCGTGCCCGATGCGCCGGTGCTCCATTGATAGCTATAAGGAAGTAACCCGTTGCTTGGAGTAACGGTAATGCTGCCATCGTTTCCGCCGTTACAACTGATGTTAAATCCGTTGTAGTTCGAGGTGCTTTGAGTCACGCTCAACAAGCTGACCGTAACGGTAAAGGAGCAGGTGCTTGAATTACCCACATTGTCGGTTGCGGTATAAGTAACCGTAGTATTGCCCAGCGGAAACTGTGAACCCGATGTATGTGTGCTGGTAACAGTTGCCGGCCCACAGTTGTCGGTTGCGGTGGGAGGTGTCCAGTTGGCGATATTGTTGCAACTCGTAACGTTAGCAGGACAAGGGGTTAAAATGGGTACTTGACCATCATTAATGGTTACGGTAAACGAGCAAGATGCTGTATTACCCGACTGATCTTCTACAGTATAGCTGACCGTAGTCGTGCCTTCAAATGAACTTCCCGGGTTGATAGAGGGCGTTACGACTTCAACGCCACAATTATCCGCCCCACTCGGTGCAGTCCATGAAACATCGGTTTCGCAAGTACCCGAGTCTGCTGCCTGAGTGATGTTGGCGGGGCAGGTAATAGTCGGGTTGGTGGTATCAATTTTATTCACCAAGAACGAACAACTCGAAGTGTTGCCGTTGCCATCGTTGGCAGTCAACACCACAGTACTTGTGCCCACACCGGAAATGGTTGTGCCGGAAGGAGGAGATTGTGTCGTAGTAGGCGATCCGCAGTTGTCGGCAGTAGTTGCCGAATAAGATGTAAGGGTAGCCGAGCAAGCCGCTCCCAAGGTAACGGTCTGTGTGGCAGGGCAGGTAACGGTTGGCGCAGTGTTGTCCACGCGGGTAACACTAAACGAACAACTATTGGTATTACCGTTCCCATCGTTAGCGGTCAATACGACTGTACTAGACCCAACGCCCGATACCGAAGTGCCCAAAATGGGAGATTGTGTAACCGTAACCGTTCCGCAATTGTCAGCCGTACTGACTGCGCTATAAGCCCCCAATGTTCCGACGCAGGCCGCATTTAAGGTAATAGTTTGCGTAGCAGGGCAGGTAATCGTGGGTACAGTTGTATCTGTTCTTGTTACACCAAACGAACAAGAGGAGAAATTACCATTGCCATCGCCCACTGTCAACACCACCGTTGTGGTGCCCAATCCCGTAACCGTTGTTCCCGAAGCGGGTGTTTGCGTTACACTCGGTGTTCCGCAGTTGTCAGCCGTTGAGGCGGCACTATAAGCACCAAGTGATGCTTGACAAGACGCATTTAAAGTAAGGTTTTGGGTAGTGGGGCAGGTAATGGTGGGCGAAGTCGTATCTATTTTGTTCACACTAAACGAGCAGGTAGCCGTGTTTCCATTGCCATCGTTGGCGGTCAACACCACTGTGGAAGTTCCCACACCCGATATGGTACTACCCGATGTTGGAGATTGCGAAACCGTAGCAGTGCCGCAATTGTCTGAAGTGGTTAATGCAGTATAAGTAGATAAAGCGGCCGTACATGTTGAACCCAAAGTAATGGTTTGAGTAGCAGGACAAGTAATCGTTGGGTTTGTTTGGTCTAATCTGTTCACCCCAAACGAACAAGAGGCGGTGTTGCCATTGCCATCGTTGGCGGTCAATACGACTGTTGTTGTTCCAACACCCGAAACCGGCGTGCCCAATATAGGCGACTGGGTTACAGTAGGTGTGGTACAATTGTCAGAAACAGTTAATGCGCTGTAACCTGCCAACGTACCGGTACAGGCCGCATTCAATACGAGATTTTGGGTGGCAGGGCAGGTGATGGAAGGAGGCGAGTTATCTATGCGCGACACCAAAAAAGAGCAAGAAGTAGAGTTGCCGTTTCCATCGGTAACGGTTAAAGACACTGTTGTACTACCAGCTCCCGAAAAAGTTGTGCCGGCAGAGGGAATTTGAGATACTGTCGGTGTACCGCAATTATCCGAACTTGCAGCAGGGCTGTAAGCAGGTAAAGCAGCACTACAACCGGATACCAAACCCAATATCTGCGTGTTGGGGCAGGTAATAGTGGGCGATGCGTTGTCTATTTTGGTCACGGCAAACGAGCAAGTTGCCGTCCCCCCTTGTCCGTCTATTGCTGTCAATGTTACCGTTGTTGAGCCAATGCCGGTTACGATTGTACCGCCCACTGGAGATTGGGTAAACGTTGGAGTAGAACAATTATCGCCTATGGTGGCAGGAGAATAAGAAGGCAGCGGCACAGTACAAGACGTTCCCACCGTTAACGATTGTGTACCGGGGCAGGTAATTGAAGGGGCAACATTATCGGAGCGATTTACTATAAAAGAACAAGAATTCGTATTGTTTTTAACATCGCTTGTGGTCAACACCACCGTTATTGATCCGGATCCCGAAAGAGAAGTTCCCGCCACGGGCGATTGCGAAAAAGTGGGTGTATAACAGTTATCTGTATTGCTTACAGGGCTGTATGCCGGCAACAAAACCGAGCATCCCGCACTTAAGGAGAGTGTTTGCGTAGCGGGACAGGTAATAGAGGGCGGCGTTACATCATCGAGAAAGATATTAAAAGTACAATAAGCCGTGTTAAATCCATCGTTTGCGGTTAGTTGTACGGAAACAATATCTCCCGAAATAGAAGTGCCTGCGACAGGTAATTGTGTTACAGTCGGGGTTCCGCAATTGTCGGAAAGCGTTGCCAAACTATAAGCCGGTAACGTGGCAGTACAATTTGCGCCTTTATTTATAAACTGATTAGACGGACAACTGATGATTGGGGGTGAAACGTCTATGCGGTTGAGCGTTACTGCGCAGGTACTCGTATTATTGCTTCCATCGGTTGCGGTTAATGTAACCGTAGTGACACCTGAACCTGTAATAGTAGAGCCTGCGGCAGGTGATTGAGCACTCGAAACAGTGTTGCAATTATCTGTAATAAGAACAGGTGGTAAATTGGGTACAAAGGCAGAACAAGTTGCATCCATCGTAACGCTAGCATTTCCGGGACATGTTATGGTCGGAGGCGTATTATCTACTTTATTGACCAAAAACGAACAAGTTGCCGTATTCCCATTCCCGTCATTTGCCGTCAGCGTGATGGTTTGTGTACCAATACTGAATACTAATGACCCTATTGACGGGCTTTGTGCTACCGATGGAGTAGTACAATTATCGGATAACGTTGCAGGACTATAAGACGGAAGACTTGCTGAACAAGCGGCATCTAAGATGATTGTTTGTGTGCTTGGGCAGGTTATTATCGGGTCAATATTGTCTGAACGTTGAAATGTAAAGCTACAAGTATCTGTGTTGTTTCCAGCATCGGTAACGGTCAAAACAACCGTAGTGCTTCCTGTTCCATTTAATACAGTGCTTGCAGTAGGAGATTGAGTTACGACATTGCTGCTGCAATTATCAATAACACTGTCAGGAGTATAAGTAGGAATAGTATAGTTACAGCTTGAGTTGACAAACACTTCAATAGGTCCGACCGGACAAGTAATGGTAGGCGGAGTAATGTCAATCCTGTTCACATTAAAGCTACAAGTTGCCGTATTACTACTGCCATCGGTAGCAGTCATGGTAACAACGGTTGTTCCATGACCCGAAAAGGCAGTACTCACTGCGGGCGATTGGGTTTTGGTAACGGTAATACAATCATCGGCGGCAGTTGTAGCTGCAATATAACTGTTTAAATTGATAGAGCAGGATGGTCCGAGATTAATGTTTTGGGTACCGGGACAGGTAATAGTCGGCGGAGTAGAGTCCGTAGCGTTCACCGCAATCGAGGCCGATGCCGTACAACCGCTGGCATAGGTTACGGTTACGACATAAGTTCCGGTAACAGAAGCGGTAATGCTTTGAGTAGTTGCATTTCCACCTGTGGCGTTCCATAGGTAAGCAGAAAACGTAGGATTAACCGTTAAAAGGACACTGCCTCCCGGACAAAATGTGGTTGGCCCTCCGGCATTAATAGTTGGTAAAGTAACAGTCGGTATCGTAACCGTGTAGGAATAATTTGAACCGCCGTTGTTATTAATGCTCAACGTGTTCATGTCATGCGCTAACTGTCCATAAGTTCCAACATCTGTATTGATACCCGACATAGATTTGTTGCTCGAATAAGCATAAAATTGCACAGTGGTACCCATAGGCAAAGCAGGAATATTTACAACTCCGATTGTTCCGGTAAAAGTAACTTGAACTAATGTGGAAGTAGAAAAACTATTGGTCGAATAGCGTATGTAAACATTTTCGCCGGAGGAAAGCGCGGCTGAAATGGTTACAAATACCTGTACTATTTGATTAGCTGCCGGCGCACCTGTACAGGAACCGACAGAGGTGATGGATTTAGGATTATAGGTTGTTTCCAAAACACTCATGTACAAATTATTGGGGGCAACCTTATCTTCTACATTAAAGGTATAATAGTTCCCATTGGTAGTGGTCGCCAAATTACCAGCCGCCCCGCCATTAGTACTATTATACAAAGCAGAGGCGGTTCCGGCAACCGGCGGAATAACGGTATTGAACGAAAGATCGGTGGTTCCGATAGCATAAGCACGCCATACATCACCCGGATAAGTACAATTTAACGGAAACTCAAAGTTCGAAACAGCCGAAGTTTGAGTTGCCTGAATACGCGCTTGCCGAAAAGCACCAAAGTCGGTTAACGAGGTACAATTAAATGGAGCACCATTGACGTTATTTGTTCCGACTGCACCGGGTTGGGCAATCACCTCTTGACACACATACATGCTCATCAAAAAGGTAAAAAGCAATAAGGTTGTCTTTGTAAAGTTGTTCATAAAATATTGCATTTGGGAATGAGTATAAAATATGTTGTTTGTGGCATTCGCCGCAAATTTTCAACAAGATGAATGAATTAAAACGCGCTCACAAGGTAAGTAAACAACTAAATTATAGAAGCACAATAGTCTTAAATTCAAACAAAAAAACAAAACTAAAATGTTTATTTAGATGCCGAGCAAAATTAACTATTATCATTGAAATGTCATGTTCTTTTGAAATTATTTACCCAATCGTCTTGCATATTTTAATAGCACATTTAAAAATTTAATGGTTAGTGGTGAATGGTGAATGGTGAATTGTGAATAGTCAATGGTGAATGGTCAATGGTCAATAGTCAATAGTCAATGGTCAATTGTGCTTGCCTAAAATAGGTTGACCTCAAAATCAACCATAAATGGAAGCGAAAAA
>CALCIK010000168.1 GCA_937907475.1 uncultured Bacteroidota bacterium
GCACTATTTTGAACATCGTCAAAAAACAACAAGGTCAACGTAGTGGACATATTGTTGGCCTCTTCGTCGGCTTCGGTATATGCTGTTAGTTTTTGCTCGGTAAATTTTATGGCGTTGGCAATGTATTGGTCATCAACATGGTCGGTGCCATGCTCGTTAAAATAAGCATGAAACAAATCGCACACCATACGGGAAGCCACCTCACCTTTGCTGGCACCGCCCACACCATCACAAACCATAAACAAACGGTCGAGTGTAGTGGCCGCTTCGGCTACAGGATGTATGGCATCTTGGTTGTTTTTGCGTTTACCTTTTTCGTGCAAAAAAACAGGAGGATATAGTATTATGGACATGCGCTCTTTTGTATGCTATTTAATGAAAGAAGCAGGAAATAGCCGGTCAAGGCAATTATGCAAGGGCAATATAAGAACAGAATATTTATTTTTAATCGTCAAACAGGCAACAAATTTAGGTCAAATAGTCTATACTTTTTGCAAAGGTAAAATTTACCTAACCAAACAACGTTGTAAGAACGGCAAAAACAACAATTTCTGCTCCTTATCTTCTCAAATACAGCTATTTTTTACAAATGTTTGTCAAAAACTGCCCCTATTATTTGCCGATGTACTATTATTGCAGTTCCAAAGCGTCATCACCTGATTTCCAAATCCCAAAATTCACCAATCACCGTTCATGGCTCGCAAAGAAGTAAATGTTTTTAACCTCTCCATGCTCGACCTCCTTTCAGGAGCTTTAGGAGCCATTCTCATTATCTTTGTCATCATACCCAAACTTAGTGGCGATATCAAAATAGCCCTAAAGGAATTGGAGCAAATTAAAGAGTTGAAAGTAGATGCAAAGGAAATTCAGGACATGATACAAGAGTTGAAGAAGTCTGTACCCCAAGCTGAACTTGTAAAATATCAGGCTAAGTTCGATCAGTTGGAAGCTCAATCGCAAAAATTAAACCAAACTATCATTGACCTCCAAGAGGAAATCAAATTGCTTCAAGATAAACTTATTACTTGCGATAAACAGCGGACGGAGTTGCAGGAAAAAGTAACCAAACTGCAAAAAGAGGTGGAAGACCTTAAAAATCGGTTGGAAAGCCACGATACCATCGTCAAACAATTAGAAAAACAAATTGAAGACCTTCGCAATCAATTGGCAAAATGTGATGTGGAAAAAACACAGGTCAAAAACGAACTCACCGAGAAAACTTCGGAGGTAGAAGCTTTAAAACAAGAAATTGAAAAGTTGAAAGAGGCACTGAAAAATGCCAAAGAAACCATCGAGAAACAAAAAAATGAGATTACCGAGTATAAAGAACGTGTAGGGGTAGAATACAACGACAAAAACATCGTCTTTGTCATTGACCGTTCGGGCAGTATGGACGACGATCCCGAACCCCAGAAATTGGACGAGGTAAAGGCCGGTATAAAAATGATGATTGCCAACCTCGATAATACTTACAGGGTGGACGTTGTGGTGTTTCCTAAAACCAAAGAAGAACATTACTACTACAAGTATGGTAAGCTCACCCCCATCAGCACCAATACCAAGTACGATATCTACAAATTCATCAACGAAATCAAAGCCTACGGTTGCACACCCAGCAGGCAGGCGTTAGAATACGTGTTGACCTCTTCCAACTACTCCGAAGCCGGCACCATCGTTTTTGTATCGGACGGTGCGCCCACCAAAATAATCGGCAATGACTGTATTGACGAAGACATCAAAGATGTGTTGAGTTTTGTAAAAACGACCAACTCCCGAAATATGACTATAAACTGTCTTGGTGTTGGGGCAGAGTTCAGAAATCAATCCTCTACTAATTCGGCAGTTGTCTTTATGAAAGAATTATCTAAGCAAAACTCAGGCTTTTACATCGGATTTTAAGAAAATTTAGCCTTTACAATATTTATTAAGGTCATTTTCTTTTTGTTAAGCAAAATAAACCTTACTTTTGCGGGAATTTTTTCATTTCCTCACATTTTTTAATTTGGTAAAAGCTTTATGGGATACACTTATCTTTCAAGTGAAGAACAACAAAAGCTATTTAAAGAGTTCGGTGGTGCAGAAAACAACACCGGTTCGGCTGATGGTCAAGTCGCGTTATTTACCAGACGCATTGCGCATCTTTCTAAACACCTTCAAGCAAACAAAAAAGACCATTCTACTCGAAGGGCTTTGTTGAGGTTAGTAGGTCAAAGACGCAAGTTGCTGGCATATATCAAGAGAAAGGATATTGTCCGATACAGGGCACTTATTCATAGCCTCGACCTTCGTAAATAGCATTTTACAAAACGTAAAGAGAGGAGCGAAATCGTTTCTCTCTTTATTTGTTTTATCCCCTACGTATCTTTACCTCTCCACCCGTACATACTCATCGCTTCCATTCTTGGGCAAAAATTATGTACCTCCTTTCATCACAACAGACTAAAAGCAAACACCTTATATGAGTTGGAACACATTTACTACATCTATTAAATTAGATGACGGGCGAGAAATAACGCTCGAAACCGGGACCCTTGCCCGGCAAGCCGATGGGGCAGTATTAGTGCGTATGGGAAATACCGTCCTGTTAGCCACTGTCGTATCAAATAAAGAAAAATCTCCGACAGCCAACTTCTTCCCACTATCTGTGGATTACCAAGAAAAATTTGCTTCCGCAGGCAGAATACCCGGCGGATTCTTAAAAAGAGAAGCAAGATTATCGGATTACGAAGTACTCATCTGCCGTTTAATTGACCGCGCCTTGCGCCCATTGTTTCCCGATAACTATTATTACGAAACCCAAGTAATTGTTTGGCTGATTTCGGGCGACAAAGAAGTGATGCCCGATAGTCTTGCCGGTTTAGCAGCTTCTGCCGCCATTGCTATTTCCGATATTCCCTTTGCCGGTCCGCTTTCTGAAGTTCGTATTGCACGGATAAACGGTGAGTTTGTGATTAACCCCTCGGTTTCTGCCTTGGCAACTGCCGATATGGATATTATGGTTGCCGCTACCGAGCAAAATATCGTGATGGTAGAAGGGGAAGCCAAAGAATGTAGCGAAGATGATTTGGTAAAGGCCATTCAAATAGCACATGAAGCCATAAAAGTGCAATGTAAAGCACAATTAGAATTAGCCGCTCTTTGCGGAAAACCCAAACGCGAAATTCCGGCTCCACCCGCTTTGGACGAAGCACTCAACCAAATCGTTATTCAATTTGGAGAAGCAAGGATAAAAGAAATCGTAAAGTCAGGACTAAACAAACAACTAAGGAAAGAACAATTTAAAGTCGTAGTAGCCGAGTTTATCGCCACGCTTGGCGAAGAAGCCGATGCCGATACTATCAAACGTGCCGAACAATATTTTGACGACCTACACAAGAATGTCGTCCGAAACATGATTTTGGACGAAGGACTGCGATTAGATGGCCGTAAAACCAATGAAGTGCGCGGTTTAATGATGAAAGTGGACTATTTACCCGCTCCTCATGGTTCTGCATTATTCTGTCGGGGCGAAACCCAATCGTTGACCACTGTTACGCTTGGTACCAAGCAAGACGAACAAATGCTCGATAAATCTTCAGGATTAGAGTATTCCAAATTCTTGCTCCACTACAACTTCCCTCCCTTTTCTACCGGCGAGGCGAAACCCATGCGCGGTACAGGCAGACGAGAAATAGGACACGGTAATCTTGCCATGCGCTCCTTAAAACAAGTGTTACCCCCACAAGAAGACAACCTCTATACCATTCGTATCGTATCCGATATTTTGGAATCGAATGGCTCAAGTTCTATGGCTACCGTTTGCGCAGGCTCACTTGCGTTAATGGATGCCGGCATACAGGTAAAAGGCGGCGTTTCGGGAATTGCTATGGGACTCATCAGCGAAGGCAACCGTATAGCCGTGTTGTCCGATATTTTGGGCGACGAAGACCATTTGGGCGATATGGACTTTAAAGTAACCGGCACTGTCAATGGAATTTGCGGTGTTCAAATGGACATTAAAATAGACGGATTATCTGCCGAAGTGATGCGAACAGCGTTGTATCAGGCACGAGATGGCCGGTTACACATTCTCAAGCAAATGAATGAGGTAATGTCTGCTCCTCGCGCCGAATTAAAACCTCATGCTCCACGAATAGTGAAACTCTTGATTGACAAAGAATTTATCGGAGCGGTCATTGGCCCTGGCGGAAAGGTGATACAAGAGATGCAGCGCGAAACCAAAACTACCATCAACATCGAAGAAAAAGAAAACGGCAAAGGCGAGGTATTGATTTACGGTTCAGATAAAGCCTCTTTAGATGCTGCGGTGATGCGTATCAGAGCCATCGCTTCAACCCCCGAAGTGGGCGAAGTCTATGAAGCGAAGGTCAAAAGCATCATGCCCTACGGAGCTTTTGTTGAGTTTATGCCCGGTAAAGAAGGACTGCTCCATATTTCAGAAGTATCGCATTCCCGCTTAGATAATCTGGATGGTGTGATGAAGGAAGGCGATATCATTCAGGTCAAATTGGTTGGGGTGGATGAAAGAACGGGTAAATTTAAACTCAGCATGAAAGTGCTCTTACCAAATCCCGGAGGCACAAACACCGAAGGTACCGATAACCGCGAAAAGCGAAGAGATCCACCCCGTATTAACAAACGATAGTAACTACTGATTACGACTAAAACATAAAAGACCCCCGTTAGGAATTTCTTAGCGGGGGTTTTTTGTGCCAAAAATTCATTGTGAAATACGATTTTTGATTCCGGTACAGTTTGCTTTGTTGCCAATAACAGCATAGAATTTATCCCCTTTGGGTTGTTAAAACAAGAAGTGTTATTTCAAGGTTACAACTGCATTTTAAATTACACATAGCTAAAATTCCCCCTTTTTCAAAGGGGGCAAGGGGGATTTAGTGCTATTTCGGGCTATTCTACCCTTGAAACAAGTGCGTTTACCCAAGAATTATACTAAACCGTAACTTTCTAACTATTGTATCTACCACCCGAAAGGGAGTTGTTCTTTAACCGGTTACATTATTCCTCCGTTACCACCAAACGGACGATTGTTTCACCTCTTAGGGTGATGAGTTGTAAAAAATAAAGCGCGACTGTTCTAAAAAGCGTGTCAACGAAACTCAATCGAATGGGAGCGCAATTCAATCGAATGGGAGCGCAGCTCAATCGAATGGGTGCGCAACTCAATCGAATGGGTGCGCAACTCAATCGAATGGGAGCGCAACTCAATCGAATGGGAGCGCAATTCAATC
>CALCIK010000169.1 GCA_937907475.1 uncultured Bacteroidota bacterium
AAATCGTAAAAAAATTAACAAATTTGCTTGGAATTCAACATAGTATCTTATTCCCCTTTCAACCGGAAAATATTGGGGTAGAAATAAATATCCGTAGGGATAAAATATCGGCATTGGGTTCCATCCTATCAGGCGATTAAGTAAAAATGACCAGGAAAGAAAAAAGCCGGAAAAGCTGCCCCTAAACTATAGAGAGGGCGAGGCGGAATCCGAGACTGCTGTCCCTAATCGCAGGCGTGTAGCCGTCGCGGTACGCAATGCGGCAGCTCCAAGCGATGTCGCCCCACGAGCCGCCGCGAAACACACGGAGATCGCCTTCTTTGTTATCCATATCCTCTCTTCCGTCTTTGGCATTATAGGGATAAGGAGCGTATCTGCTACTACACCACTCCCATACATTGCCGCTCATATCGTAAATACTCAATTGATTGGGCTTCAACAATCCTACCGGCTTGGTTTCGCCGTGACTGTTTTCATCATACCAGCCTACTTCATAAAGGTTGTTGCTTCCGGCGTAAATCAGTTTTTCTCGTCCCGCCAAGTTGCCCCCTTGTGCGGCATATTCCCATTCCGCCTCGGTAGGGAGGCGATATTGATGACCTGTTTTGCTGCTTAGTATTTTACAAAATTCCTGTGCCTCTACCCAAGATACATTTTCTACCGGTCGTTCAGTCCCTTTAAAACCGCTGGGATTTTCACGCATTACCTCATCATAAATACCTTGAGTGAGTGGGTAACGGGCGATGTAAAAATCGGCAATAGTAAGTTGCTGATAAGAATTAGCATTTTTTCCTTCTATTCTAAAAGAACCGCCTTTAACGAAGACAAAATAGTCGGGAGGCAGTATGATTTTGCCGGTTTTTCGGTATTTATGCTCTTCGGTCGTCATGCTTTTGGATTGTATGGGCAAATATAGGTTTTTTGTTGCTCATTCCGTATATTTTGGCATGTTCCTAAATGTGTTGAATAGATGGGGCGGATAAACGATGGGGTTTAGGAACATGCCGATCTTTGCACTTTACATTTGAATTGTATTGGAAAGAAGTGGAAAAACATTACAATCCATAAAAATATTCAAGCAGCCTATATACAATTGCCAACAAACCAATATCTTTATGGCAGATTTTTTCTATTACATACCAATTTGTTTACTATGCTCAACGCCCTCACTAAGCACCTGTTTTTGCAAGAGCAAAACTTGAACGAACAAAAGCTAATCGCTAAATTGGCACAAGCATATGAAACCGATGCAGAGTATTTAGATATTAGCAAGAGCAACTTTACTCAACTCGATTTTGGACTACTAAATTTTGACGACAGTGATGTCTTGCTAAATGTTGTCGTACTCAACATTAGCTATAATACCACAACAATTACGAATGTAGTAATCCCTGCCTCCCTTTTTCCTAATCTCAAATATCTGTATCTCTATCAGAGCAAGATTCAAAACATTAGCATCATTGGCAATCTGCCTCACCTTGTCGAAATAAACGCCGCCCAAAACGAATTGCGTGAGTTCAGTCTTCCTAATGCTGAATTTGAGTCTTTAGAACGCATCAATTTAGACCGCAACAACCAACTCACTTCACCTTCACCTGAAATAGTAAAACAAGGCGGCGAAGCAGTGGCAGTATTTTTAAAAAGCCAAAAAGGAGGAACCCGCCCATTAAACGAAGCTAAAATTATATTGGTGGGCGAAGGGGGAGTTGGTAAAACAAGTATTGTTAAACAATTTTTAAATAAAGGTTTTGACAAAAAAGAACCCCTAACCCACGGCATTCAAATCCAACATGAGATCTATAAAATTAACAACACCGATGTGAAACTACGCTATTGGGATTTTGGCGGGCAAGAAATCTTGCACGCAATCCATCAGTTTTTTCTCACCAAACGAAGCGTGTATGTATTGGTTTTAGACAGCCGAAAAGAAGGGAAAGTCGAGTATTGGTTAAAACACATTCAAAACTTTGGAGATAGCGCACCCACATTAGTGGTCATCAATAAAATTGACGACCACTCCTCATTTGATTTGAACAAAACAAACCTGAAAGAAAACTACCCGTTTATAAAGGGTTTCTTTAGGGTTTCGTGTGCAACAAAGAAAGGGATCACTGAATTGCAAAATGCAGTCTTTCAGGAAATCTGGGACTTGGAATTGCGTAAATCCGAATGGCTTGTTAAATGGTTGGAGGTGAAAAAAGAATTTGAGAGCATGGAGGTTGACTATATTTCGCGACAGGCTTACAAAAAAAAGTGTTCCGCGAATAATATTGAAGAAGAGGAGGAACAAGAAACACTTTTAAAATACCTGCACGATTTAGGAATTGTTTTTTATTTTGAGAATCTCCGGCAGTACAATACTCTAGTATTAAATCCCCTTTGGTTGGTGAATGCCTTGTATAGAATCCTTTATTCGCCCAAGATAGCCAATGCTGGCGGCAAATTTAATTCCAATCATCTGAAAGAGATTATTTTCGATAAGCATTATGATACGCTACTCCCCAATTTGCCCGTTGATCCAAATCAAAAAAACTATAATTACAGCGGCAAGTATCTATTCATTGCTGATATCATGCAGGAATTTGAATTATCTTTTCAAATAGCACCTAATCAGTACATTATACCCGAACTCTTACCGGTCGAACAAAACGCCTACAAATTTAACGTATCTGATAAGCTTATCCGGTTTATTATTGAATATCCCGATTTTATGCCCAATTCAATCCTACCCCGTTTAATGGTCCGTCTTCACAAAAAGATTAAAAAAAACATGCGATGGCAAACCGGGATGGTTTTAGAGAGCAAAGAGCCTTTTAAAGCAATTGCCAACGTCATTGCCGATATAGATAAGAAAAGCATCTATTTAACTATAGGCGGACAAGAACCGAGGTTGATGTTGCGCTATATACTGGATGAACTATCCAAAGTTAATGAAAAATTCTCCAAGCTAAGAGTGATTGAACGATTGCCGTTAAGCGATAGTTTCACTGGTGAATCTGTAGAAAGTAAGCATTTAATGAGGTTGAAAAGTCGAGACAAAACTATATATCCAGGCAAAACAAAAGACTACCGCATTGATGATTTGCTGAATGGCATAGAGAGTAATGACTTGCTGAATGGCAAAGAAAATGATAAGATTCGGATGTATATTTCATATCACAAAACGGATAAGGAATACTTGGGAAAATTAAAAACCTGTTTAAAGCCTATTGAAAGAAATGGCAAAATCGCTCTTTGGGATAAGAGCCAACTATTACCCGGTGATGATATAATAG
The DNA here is from genome assembly GCA_937907475.1 of uncultured Bacteroidota bacterium. Lineage (GTDB taxonomy): Bacteria > Bacteroidota > Bacteroidia > Chitinophagales > UBA2359 > UBA2359. Next base: position 3,276 of record CALCIK010000169.1, read on the forward strand.
TACGACCACAAAGAGAACTGAAAAATGCCGACATCATTTTTTTTCTGATGAGTCATGATGCTTTAGCCGATGATAGTTTTATTGAAGAAGTTGAAATGGCTAAGAAGCGATATGAGGATATGCAAAAAGAAGATCAACATAAAGTCATCATCGTTCCGATTATTCTGCGGGAATGTTTATGGGAAACAGATACTTTTCTAAGTCGGTTTAACCCTCTTCCGGCAAACGGAATACCTATAACTGACAACTCTAACCATGACAAAGCATGGAATGAAATTACAAAAGGAATAATAAAATTATTGCCATCCAATCCTATTAACCACGACAAGCATTAAGTATAGTGGCAATCTTTTTTCATTTGCACCATTGACCATTCACAATTCACCATTCACTATTCACAATTTGTCCTTATCTTCACGTTTCTAAATCAACCCCATTAGCAACGTTATGATACGATTCATCCTGTTTTTGATTGCTGCTTCCCAACTACTATCGGCACAAAACAATACCACTGCCCAATACACCTGCTCCCATCAATTGAATCACCCCTGTTTCAAACACGGCGAAACCGCCAAGATGCAAGCTGCCAACAGCCGAAGCGATACAATTGACATTATTCACTACGATATACAACTGACGGTTACGAACTTTACCGCCCAAGCCATAAGCGGGCAAACCCTAATCACCCTAACGCCAAAAATACCGGATATTACTCAGGTTTTGTTGGACTTGCAAAACATGAACGTCAGCAATGTTACGATCAACGATGCCGATGTTGCGTTTGAATACAATTCCCCCCTTTTACGAGTCTTTCTGCCCGAACCGTCTTCGCCCGGCGATACCTTATTTCTTGGGGTTTCCTACAACGGCAACCCCATCACCGCGTCCTTCGGTGGATTTTACTTTACCTCAACCTATGCCTACAATTTGGGGGTTGGGATTGGGGTGGACCCGCCCAATTTCGGAAGGGTTTGGTTTCCTTGTTTTGATAATTTTGTCGAGCGTTCCACGTTTTCCTGCCATATCACCACCGCTGCCAACCACAAAGCCTTTTGCGGTGGATTGTTAACCGGCACCACGACCAACCCCGATGCCACAAAAACATGGCATTGGGAACTGTCACAATCCATACCTACTTATTTGGCATCGGTGGCGGTCAGCGACTATGCCACGATTGCCTATACCCATCCCGGAGTCAATGCGCCCATTCCGGTTCAACTGGGCGCACGGGCGGGCGATACGGTTAATCTGAAAAACTCTTTCATCCACCTGCCCGATTGCATCTCCGCCTTTGAAGATGCTTGGGGGCCTTACCGTTTTGACCGAGTGGGTTTTGTGGTCGTGCCTTTTAATGGCGGGGCAATGGAACATGCCGCAAACATAGCCTATCCCTTGTTCGCCGTCAATGGAAACCTGCAATGGGAGTCCCTGATGGCACACGAGTTTTCCCATCATTGGTGGGGCGATTTGGTAACATGCGAAACGGCTTCGGATATGTGGATAAACGAAGGATGGGCAAGCTATAACGAAAGCCTTTTTTCGGAATACGTCTATGGCAGGGAGCGTTACAAAACGGATATCAGAACCACCCACAAAGACGTGGTCTTATATGCCCATGTCAGAGATGGGGATTATTTACCGGTTTCGGGCGTTCCGTTCGATGCTACCTACGGCTCGCATGTTTACAGCAAGGGGGGTGATATGGTGCATACTTTGCGCTCCTATATGGGCGACTCGCTTTTCTTTCATTGCACAAAAGCGTTTCTCAACGCATACTCGTTTAACCATGTCAACAGTATTCAATTGCGCGATTATTTAAGCACCTGCTCCGGCATTGACTTAAATCCCTTTTTCCAAAACTGGATATTCAATCCGGGCTTCCCTCATTTTTCGATCGACTCTTTGCAGGTTCAAATAGACGAAACCGGCTCCAACTACCTGACTTCGGTCTATGTGCGACAACGCTTATATGCAGCCCCCGATTTTTATACCCAAGTCCCGTTAGAAATCACCTTTTTTGACTACGCCCTCAACTCGCAAACCGTTACCATGCAGGTCAACGGTGCCTGTAGCGGTCAACAGTTCTCCTTGCCATTTTACCCCGTCCTTGCAGTAGCCGATATGGAAGAACGCCTTTCCGATGCCACAATTGACCAATTCAGCATCGTTGACACTCCCGGCTTGATAGACTTTGCCGATGCAGGGGTAAAAATAGACATCGCTGATGTATCGGGGCAAACCTTTATTCGGGCAACCAACAACATGGTCATGCCCGATAGATTGCAAACCCCTATCACCAACCTCATCCTCCACCCCGACCGTTTTTGGACAATAGAAGGCTACAATACCGGCGGCTTGCTCAATGCGTCTATTGAATTTACCTATAACGGCAGCAACAGTACCACCGGCGGATATTTAGACCATAACCTCATCAGCGTTTCCGAAACCAACCTGCGACTTTTGTACCGCCCAACATCGGCAGTTGAATGGCAAATCCTAACTTCGGCAACCCTCCTCGCCGGAGGAAGCAACTCAGACAAACGCGGCTCGATGCGCATCAACACCCTTCAATTTGGTGAATACGCACTCGGCATCATAGACCCCGCCCGCACCGATACCCTCACGACCTATCAACCCGATTGCATCACCGTCAGCGTTCCAAACTTACCCCAAACCCCAAGACCGGATAGTGTGTTTACCGCCTATCCAAATCCGGCAGCGGGGAAAGTTACGGTTGTATTCACCAAAATATTAGAAACCACCCACCAACTACGCCTTTATAGTATGGAGGGTAAACTCCTGCAAAGCGTAACGGTAGCACCCAATACACCTTCGGTATTATTTGAAACATCTAACCTCCCCTCCGGCTCTTACGTCCTACAGCTTTACAATCCAACAACTAAAACCAAAATAGGGGAGCAGAAACTTAGCATTATCAGATGATAGTGGTTAATGGTTAGTGGTTAGTGGTTAATGGCTTTTGCAATTGCCCTTTGCACATTTACAATTCACAATTCACCATTCACAATTGTCTATCGTCTAAAGCCTAATCAAATTGGATAAAAACCTTATTACCTTAGTAACAACATGACATCAAGAAAATTCAAACCTTATTACCTTATAAAAACTCGGTTCATAAGGTAATAAGGTTTCGATGATATGATATTTTTTGGTTACTAAGGTAATAAGGTTGCGATAGCGAATTGATTACCAAACTTTGTCTTAAGTCATAGTCTAAAGTCTTATGTCTATTACCTTATGACTTTTGCCTTATGCCTATTACCTTTTGCCTTAAAAACAACAAACACACAACAACTTACGTTTTCAAGCACTGTTTAACCCATCAAACCACACCATTATGATACTGCGATGTTTCGTACTATTGTCTTCATTACTCTCATTTCTTTTTACCGAAGCACAAAACAATCTTTCGGTTTTGGAAGCCACTCGCTTGCGCTTTCCCGATAGTAAACAGGTGGTTTTAGAAAAACAGGAGCATCTGAATATAGATTACCGGGATGGGGAATGGGATATATGGAGCAAGATAAACGAAAAAACGCTTTACCTGAGCGACCAACAATTGTTCGCCCAAAAATCCATTTACCTCAGCGGGTTTGACGAAATAACCAATCTCGAAGCAAAGACCCTAGTGCCGGTTAAAAAGGGTAAGAAGAACGAGATGCAGGAATTTAAAGTCGAGAAGGTGGAAACCAAAGATGTGATGATGGGCAGCATCTTTTATTCCGATTACAAAGAAAAAAAATTCAGCTTTCCGGCATTGCAGGTTGGAGCAACAACCGTGTTATCCTATACCCAAAAAAGCAAAGAACCCAGATTGTTGGATGCCTTTTACTTTGGCAATTATTCGGGTCCGGTACTGTCTTCGGTGTTTAGCGTCAGTTTTCCTAAAAACATACAGATAGCCTATAAACTGCTGGGTGAAAATACCGATGTTATTCGATTTGAAACGACCGAGAAAAACGACTTGATTACCTATACTTGGACAGCCGAAAACATCAGCAGGTTGGAACCGGAAGAAAATGCCCCGAGCAGCAGTTACTACGAACCGCATTTGGTCGTGTATATTAACAAGGTAACCGAAGGCAAAAACGAAGTGAACGTATTGGAAGGTATATCAGGGCTTTACCGATGGTACTACTCATTGGTTGAAAACATTAACCAAGAACCCGGTGAAGAACTAAAACAGATAGTAAATACCTTGGTAAAAGATGCCCCAAACGATACCGAAAAAACAAAACGCATTTACCAATGGGTGCAGACCAACATCAGATATATTGCCTTTGAAGACGGATTGGGTGGTTTTGTACCACGCGAAGCCAACGATATTTGCGCTAAAAAATACGGCGATTGCAAGGATATGTCTAGCATATTGTTCAAAATGCTCCGTTTAGCCAATGTACCTGCTTATTACACTTGGATAGGTACGCGCGACAAACCCTATCAATATTCCGAAGTTCCTACTCCCATTGTTGATAACCACATGATTGCTACTGCTAAGATCAACAACGAGTATATATTTTTAGATGCCACCGGTGAATATCAACCTTTTGGGCTTCCCACTTCTATGATACAAGGGAAAGAAGCCCTCATCGGTATTAACAAAGACAACTATGAAATTGTAGTAGTTCCCACCGCCCCTATGGAAAATAATGCCGAAACCGAAAATCTAACCTTAACAATAGAAGGGCGAACCTTAAACGGTTCGGGCAACGTGAACTATACCGGCTACAAAAAGGTATTTACCCAATACGATAAACTAAAAGCCGATGCCGGTGGACGAACCGCCCGCTTTTATAACGATTTCCTTCGGAAAGGGAGCAACAAGTTTGAAAGTAAAAACATTACTCCTACCGGTTTTAAGGACAACAACAACCCGAAAATAAATATCCAATACGATTTTACCCTGCCCGATTATGTTACGGCAAGTGGTGATAACCTTTACGTGAACCTCAATCTCAACCGAAAATACCAACAATCGGCCATAGACCTTAAAGAACGCAAATTGGACAAAACAGTAGAGTATAAGTATGTTGAAGACTTCACCTACAGCTTAAACATTCCCGATGGGTACGAAGTATCTTACTTGCCTTCCGATATGTCATTCCAAGACGAAGAGTTTGGATTTACAGCCAAATACACCCAAGAAGCGGAAAGCGTAGCTTTGAATTTGCGCTTTTATGTTAACCATCTTCTTCTAAAACAAAAAAGATTTGCCGATTGGAACGGCATGATTGAAAAACTCAACAACGCCTATCAGGAAGTCGTTGTTTTGAAGAGAAAGGGACAATAACCAAAAGTCTTTATTGGTTACAAAACCCGTGGCAATCTGAACTTAGAAGATGTACGAAAAGTTTTCTAACTTATAATTAGGATGTTAACACCTGTAATGAAAATCAGGGTTTCAGAAGATTTGCTTTTTCTCGTCATCATTACGTAATAGCCTTTTAGGATTAAACCAAATGCCGTAGGCATGATATATCGGTAACCTTCCTCAAAAAAACATATAAGAATGCCGTAGGTATTCAACCTGTTCCAAAGACTTTAGCCATACCTTGTCGGTCATCTACTTCAATTATGTGTTAACTTTATGTTGAATCCCTACGGGATTTTTATTATTAATTTTCACTTTGTTACCGATATATTATCCCTACGGGATAGATTTTTCAGTCCCGATATTTACGGTTGGTTTTACAGAAGAATCTCGCTAAAGGTTAGATAGTACTTATGAATAAACATTTTCACAAAAGCATCTGGAATTTACGGTCAGTATCTTATGCCTTTCGCTTTAACCCGAACTGCTTGAGCATAATGCTTTCAAATGCAGTTTCAGATAAAAGGGTTTGTACCATCGGTAATAACCGCACTTCTTTCCCGACCATATAACGAGGTTTTGGATTGGGCACCGTTAGGGCATGGATAATTCCATCGGCTATCACTTCAGGAGGGTTGGCGTTTTTGATTTGTTTAACCAAACTCTTGCTTGCCGGCTTCATTACTTTCTCATACCGTTGTTTGATGGCAGGCGAGGTTTTAGCCCAATCATTTTGCAAATTTACTTCGGCATTGTCGGTCATGGGCGTTCGCACCGCCCCGGGTTCGATAGCAGTAGCGGTTATCCCAAGAGGTAAGAGTTCCATCCGAAGGGTTTTGGTCATCGCTTCTATGGCGCTTTTGGTCATCATGTAAATACCCGCACCGGGCACCGGCACTCTCACTGCTCCCGATGACAAATTGACAATCCGTGCTTTTCCGTATTGATGCAACAAGGGTAAAAAGGCTTGCGTTACCCTCAACGTACCAAACACATTGATCTCAAAAATTTTGCGAACTTCGTCCATAGACACCCCTTCCAATATGCCGCTTGCAATATTGGCAACACCGGCATTGTTAATCAATGCGTTCAACCCATTATTGCCGACTATTTGTTGAACAATAGCCACCGCTTGTTTGACCAATTCCTCGTTGGTAATATCAATGACCACTACCGTTAGCCGTTCCGATGCGTTTTTTGTCAGTTCATCGGTGTTTTGATTGGGTAATACACCCGCAAAAACATACCAACCCAATTGATCTAATTTTTTGGCGGTAACCATGCCAATACCGGTGGCAGCCCCGGTAATAAAAACCGTCTTTGTGTTCATATTCAGTGATTTGATGTTAACGAGCTAATATAAGGGCAAGACATTCCTTACTTGTTGAACAGATAGGAAATCATTTTTCTATACAGTTTGGAATACGGCGGCAAGCTAATGGTCGAAAAATCGCGCCAACCGGTAGGGTTTTCCACGACCGAGCGTTGATTTGAAAAACTTGTAAAAGTGGCCATCCCCACACTACGCCCCATCCCGCTATTTTGAACCCCACCAAACGGCAGGTAAGGATTTACCCCTGCCTGTATCATGTTGTGATTGATGACCGTGCTGCCGGCTGATGTGTTTTTCAGATAAAAATCCATTTCCGCACGGTTGCTGCTGTAAATATAGAGTGCCAACGGTTTGGGCAACCGCTTTATCTTAGCAATGACATCTTCTTTAGTGGTATAGGAAGAAACCGGCATAATTGGTGCAAAAATCTCCTCTTGCATGACCAACATATCGGGGGTTACTCCGGTAAGAACGGTCGGCGAAAAATACAAATCGTCCTCATTATATACCCCGCCGGCAACCACCATCGCCCCTTTTTCAATGGCATCGTCCAAAAGGGAAACAACTCTTTTAAAATGGTGTTGGTTAATGATGCGGCACAATGCTTCGGAGTATTGAATGCCTTTCCCATCAGGGTTATACATAGTTTCTATGGCTTTTTTTACCTTTTCCACAAAAGCATCATGCACATTTTTTTGGACCAACACATAATCGGGTGCCACACAAGCCTGCCCGCTATTGGCACACTTACCCCAGGTGATTTTTAAGGCCGCACTGTCTAAGTCGGCACTATCGTCAACTATCACAGGCGATTTCCCTCCCAGTTCAAGGGTAACGGGCGTGAGGTTTTTAGCCGCCGCAGCCATCACAATCCGTCCTATCTTAGGGCTACCGGTAAAGTAAATATGGTCGAACGGCAACGCCAATAATTCCGTAGCGGTTTGGGTATCACCTTCTATAAAGGCGACTTCGTTTTCGGGAAACAAATCAACAATCATCTTTCGAAGTGCTGCCGTTGTGTAGGGTGAAAATTCTGATGGTTTGATAATCACCGAATTACCCGCCGCAATACTACCAATCATCGGAACCAAATTGCAAGCAAGCGGCGCATTCCAAGGCCCAATAATCAAGGTTACTCCTTTAGGTTCGTATAGGAGGTATGGTTTGGTGCCTTTGCTCATCAGCCCCGTTTTTACTTTATGCGGGCGCATCCAGACAGGTAAATGCTGAATAGCAAAGTCGGCTTCCGATTTAATCAACATCAATTCAGCCAATGTATCTATAGGTGCCCTTCGCAGGTCTTTAAACATTGCCTCCTGAAACTCGACAACATGCTCTTTTAAATAGGCAACCACTCGTTTCAGCTTCTCAATCCGCTCTTTGGCAGTAGTGAGTGCTATTTTCGGCGCATGTTCTTTTTGAAGGTCAAAAACGGTTTTGATTTTTCCGGCAGTTGCGTTGTTCATAATCATCAATAGAAGTTAAAATGCTATTTTCTCCAGAAGTTCGCAAAGGTAGGAGTATTTACCTTTTTCAAGAACCCGAATCATCGGTTTTAATGGGCATAACAATTAAATGTTTTTGGTTTCCCCTCCTAATCTCAGGCTTGGTTAAAGGAAACTGTCAATTACAGAAGATAATTAATCCCTCGTTTGTTTGCCCCTGTGATGCGATAAACATAGTATCTTGGTTGAGAAACCATTACATGCTATTTCAAGCTTACAACTGCTTCCATAATTACACATCGCTAAAATTCCCCCTTTTTCAAAGGGGGCAAGGGGGATTGGAGCTATTTCGGGCTGTTCTACCCTTGAAAAAGGTGCTTTTATACAGTAATCATCCTAAACCAAAAGGCTGCGACTGTTATCTCTATCACCAAAATGAGAGTATTTTCATTTGAAGTTCTATTCCTCCAATTTATCATTAAGGTTTTCTATGTAGTCAGCAATTACTCTAAGTACATTTTGCATATCTTTCTTAACATCAAGGTCGTTGAAACGAAGAACTGTATAGCCTAATTTTTCTAAAAAGGTTTGTCTTTGGGAATCATACGTTTCTTTCTCATCATGGCTACTACCATCAATTTCAACTATCAGCTTTAACTTAAAGCAATAAAAGTCAGTTATGTAGTTGCCGATTGGTTTCTGCCTCAAAAACTGATAGCCATACATTTTTCTGCCTTTCAATTGATTCCAAAGCAATACTTCCGATAGCGTACTATTGTTTCTCAGCTCTCTTGCTCTTTCTTTTATTGTTTCTTTACGCATAAGATTTAAGCTTGTTGCAAATATAGTTGAAAAACGATTGATAGACAAAGTTGTTATCTCTTTCTTACTTCCTCATCGCCCAATCCCCCTACCCCCTTTGGAAAAGGGGGATTTAACCCGCTTAAAATCAAAAACTTACAAATTAAAAAATTAACTTTCAATCTTTGTAGTTTAACAACCTCATAAAACATTGACTTCTAAATACTTCCATTCTCATTTTCTTAATTATACCTATCAGATGCTAAACCGTTACCACTTTTTCAAAGAGAAACCTTCTGATTTTAACTTACTAAAATTCAACAACTTACAAATGTAAAAATTCCCCCTTTTCCAAAAGGGGGCTGGGGAAATTTGCTGTTAAAAGTGCCCATGTTCCCTTAGTATCCGAGTTTGGGTAAAGATAATGTGTTAGTCCACCAATACATCCTACACTACATTTAAGGATCAAGTATCCCTCCCTTCACCTACATCAGAGTTCCCATCAAACCCTGATTCAATAACTCCATTGTCATGATAATCGAAAAAAAACAAAAAAAATATTCGCCTTATAGTTGTTTGTTAAAAACAAATAGTACCTTTGCACCGTCAAACAGACAAGGATAGAAAAATTATAATCTTAAACTTCAAAAACACCTGCCTATTACCTATTACTACACGAAGCAATTATTTCTATTTAACGAACATTTAATTATATTTTCATCATGAAAAAAGCTTTTGTAGTCTTAGCATTAGTTTTCGCAGGCATCACCCTTCAAGCACAAGAAAGTGCTGTTTCCACGCTCGATACCGAGCAAGAAGGTGTAAAATTTCAAACTGTTGAAATGCAAAAAAATACCGTGTATGCCGAAATAGGCGGCAACGGTAGTTTATACTCCGTCAATATAGACCAAGTATTGTTATCAGGTCGCAACTTTAAAATCAGCACCCGCATCGGTTTGGGATTATCTTCCTCTATTTTTAAAAACGATATTGACCCAATCATCCCAATTGAAGGCAATATTTGGTTTGGTAAAGGTAAACATCACTTTGAAACCGGTTTAGGCGTTATCGCAGCATTCGGGTTTGATGAAACACCTCCCGCAACAGTGGTCATTACCGAAAACGGCACTAAAGTCGCTCAATTTCAATCCGGTGAAGAGTTCACTTCTATGTATGCCTTTACCCGTTTGGGCTATCGCTATCAAAACAGCAACGGTGGGTTGTTTTTCCGTGCCGGTGTAACCCCAACAGTAACCGCATACACCAAATCAGGTGGAGCAAACCCCAAAATTGAAGGCAGTATTTCCGTTGGTTATACCTTTAAAACCAAAAAACCTGCACAAATTCCGGTGATTAACTATAACTAAACCATAGTGTAGTCAACCAATGCTCAAAGCATTGAGTTTGGAAGGCATTTATACAAAAGGCGTTGCAATTAATTTTGCAACGCCTTTTGCTATTAAGGCTAATATGAGGCGAAGAAGGAAGAATTTGTTGCCTATACAAACCCCGATAGTTCCAACCCACTATCTTTGCAAGATGGGATGTACTAACAAGTCTTGAAGCACCGTTTCTTCAACCTGCTTCCCTTCCTTTAACTTCTGTAACTAAAAACAAAAGCCCTAAATCAATGAGATACTGTTTTACCCTTGTTTGTTTGTTAATTTGGGGCACGTCTCCTTCACTATTTGCCCAAAACAAAGCAATAACTACCCCTGAAACAAAACCCGTCAATGTTCCGGCAGTATTGGTTACCATGGACTATGGGCTGATACTTCCTGCCGGCGATATGGCTAAACGCTTTGGCATGAGTTCTAAGGTGGGCGGTAGTATCTTGCGCAAAACCAAAAACAATTTACTGTTTGGAGTAGATGGTTATTTTCTGTTTGGCAACCTTATTGCCGAAGATTCGTTGGCTATTAACCTCATCAATTCAGACGGATTTATCACAGGAACAGACGGGCAACCTGCCGATGTAAATTTCTTTTTACGGGGGTTCTTAACTACTTTAAAAATGGGTAAGATATTTCAATTGGGCGGCACTAAAAATCCGGGTTCAGGCTTGTTTGTATTGGGTGGACTAGGGTTTATGCAGCACAAAATACATATAGACGAGAAAAAGCAGGCCGTTCCTCAATTACAAGGCGATTACAAACATGGTTATGACCGGCTTACTAACGGCCCTGCCCTTCAACAAAACATTGGTTATATCCATTTGGACAATAATAGAAGGGTGAACTTTTGGGTTGCTTTTGAAGCGGTTCAAGCCTTTACCAAAAACCAACGCGCCTATAACTTCGACACCAAAACCTCAGAAACAGGCATACGAACCGATTTGCTTTTTGGAATTCGCTTGGGTTGGATTCTACCCCTCTACAGTTCAAGTTCTGACCGTTATTTTACCTATTAATTCCAACTCGTGATTTTCGGTTGATGGCTTCTTACACTTAAGAAGCAAAAGGAATAGCTATACAGGACTCAATTGAAGGGCCGCTTCATATTCTGCCACCAAAGTATGTACAATTTCTTGTACCGGCCGAATGGCATGAACATGCTCAATAGAAGGGCCTGCACACCATAGGGTTTGATAAGTCGCACTAAAAGCTGCCCGTTCCAAGGCTCTCATTCCTTTGTAAAAGGTCAACATTTTGGCGTACTTTTTAATGGATTTGTTTTTGTTCAACAAAGCCTCCAACCAGTTTTGCTTCGTTCCTATTTGCTGCACATAAGGCGTGTTAATGATGGTACAAGGGGTGCCCGATATACGGGTGGTCATCACGATGTCTTTTGCTCCATATTGAACAATCGCCTCCTTGTACTCCTCAGACACATCTGCTTCCTGAGTAGCAATAAAAATACTTCCCATCGAAACCCCACAGGCTCCCAAACTAAGTTTGTCTAGTATTCCTTTCCCTGTGCCCACTCCACCGGCAGAAATAACGGGCAACTTACAGGCATTGGCTAACATTGGAACAAGTTCGTAAGATGGAATGCTACCGGCGTGTCCTCCGGCTTCGGCATTGACCGCTATTAAGGCATCGCAACCCATATCCTCTACTTTTTTGGCATAAAAAGTATCAATTACGTCGCAAAACACCAACATGCCTTCCTTCTTACAGGCGTTTATCACCTTATCGGGATTGCCCAATGAGGTAATAATGTAATCCACATGAAAATCTAAACAGGCTTTTAGCTGTTCCTCCAATCGCACATTAGATTTGTTGGTAATCAAGTTAATTCCAAATGGCCCGCTGACCGAGTTCCTGATTTCTTGCATGGCAGCCCTGAATTCTTTGTCGGTTCGGTAATTAAAAGCAGGAATAGCCCCGGTAATACCGTTTTGTATGGCTGCAATAGTCATTTTGGTATTCGACACCAAAAACATAGGAGCCATGATGATGGGATATTGAATAGACAACAGTTGAGTTAAAGCAGTATCTATACGTGGTAACATGCCAAAAGAAGGGTTTGTGAAATTAAGAAAAGCCGGCAAATTTAAGGAAATAATCGAGGTTCAGCCTAAAAGTTTGAAATATGCATCCATTTTCAAAGAGATTAACGCATCACATTCGGGAGAAGTGTTGTACGGCATTGGAAAGAAATAAATTTCCAAAATGGGCTATTAGGCAACGGAATTGTAAAAAATGCGTGCATTTATTAACGTTACAGCATAAAGTCGTACCTTTAAACTAATTTTAAAAAACAATTAAATAATCATGAAACATTTGTACTTATCATTAGTTGGGGCATGTCTATTGGTGCTATCTGCCGATATTTTACAAGCCCAGGTTAATATTACCGGTAGTGATTTGCCCGCCGTTGGCACACAAAAATATGTGGGCATAACGAATACCCCTGACATAGATTTGGGTACGGCTTCCGGCACAGCGCAAGTTTGGGATTTTTCTACATTAGTTCCCGGCAGTTATAGTTCTGCCGTGTTTACAAGCACAGACGGTTTGCCAAGCGAGGGTACTTTCCCGCAAGCTACTATTGCCCGTACAGGCCCGGTCAATTCTGTTCTCGGTATCTCATTGGGCGACTTTTTGCCTGTCGGTGGGGGATTGCCTGAAGCAACCGCTTATTATGTCAAAAATTCACAGGGTAAAGTTCTTATTGATGGATTTAACCTAAACATCAACATTCCCGGCTTAGTAGATTTAGGACCAACAGATGTAAATGCAAATCCTAACGACTTGTATTTGTCCCCTGCCGACTATGGCGATGTGGTTAACAATACCGGGGGTTACGTTATTGAAATCGATATCATGGGATTTAGTTTGGGGTTGCGCTTCAATGTTGAAAAAAGCATCAATGTAGATGCTTTTGGAACACTTCAATTACCCGATTACAACCTTGAAGTATTGCGCTACAACGAAAGTAATACCGTAGGGGCAGAACTTGGATTGATTCCATTTGCAGGCATTTTTATTCCCATTGACCCTGCTACACTTGGCGATTTGTTGGGTGTCGAAATCCCCTTTGACCTTAGCTTTTTAGATACAACGATTACCACAAACAGCTACCGGTTTATATCTAAAAACCAAGGCTACCCTGCCGCGTCTGTTACTATGTTGGCAAACCCCATTACAGGCACTTCAACACCTGCAAGCATTGAATATTTGGCTCAACCCGGGCCGCTTCAAGCCGAATACAATTACAATACCAACTGCTTAACCGTTGTCTTTACAAACGCCAGTGCTAATGCGTTAGCTTATGATTGGGATTTTGGAACAGGTGATGTAAGTACACTTGCAGACCCAATTTACACCTTCCCTGCACCCGGAACTTATACCGTTTCGCTGACTGCTCTCGGATTGGACGGTGTCAGTGCGGTCATTACCAAAGAAGTTACGGTTGATTTCTGTGTTGGAATTGATGGATTAGCCCAAACAGGCATTTCGGTTTACCCCAATCCCGCAACCAACAGCATCAACCTTGACCTTGGAAACGAAGCGACTAATTGCAACCTGATACTCTCCAATATATTGGGACAAAAAGCAGAAAGCTGGCAAAATTTGAATGGTAATGTCCAATTAGATATCAGCCATTTGAGCAAAGGAATATATTTTTATACGCTTACCAATACAACCGGAACTGCTATCGGCAAAGGTAAATTGGTGATTGAATAACAAGTTTGGATTACAAAATCCACTATAATAGCAAAACCCCCTGCAACAAAAATGCAGGGGGTTTTTTATTAAAAATGATGGATGTTAAAGAAACCACTTAGTTCGACAAGCTCACTAACCGTTAATCACTAACCACTAAAAAAGGTTATCTTTTATTCAATTTGGATAACAATCTCAAAATTTCGAGGTACAACCAAACCAATGTAACCAACAACCCAAAGGCGGCAAACCATTCCATATAACGAGGGAGGTTGTGGGTCGCTCCTTTTTCAATAAAATCGAAGTCCAAGACTAGATTAAGTGCCGCAATGACTACCACAAACATACTAAACCCGATTCCGATTAGTCCTGCCTCGTGGATGTATGGAATATGGATGCCAAAAAAGCCCAGAAGAATGGTGGCTACGTAAATAAGAGCAATCCCTCCGGTAGCTGCTGCAATACCCATTCTAAAGTTTTGGGTTACTTCAATCCAGCCCGATTTGTAGATAAACAACATGGTGGCAAATACACCAATAGTGAGCAAGATAGCTTGAAACACAATGCCCGCAAGTTCGGCTTCAAACAAGGCAGATATAGCCCCAAGACACAACCCTTCTAATAAGGCATAAACCGGTGCGGTATAAGGCGACCACTCTTTTTTAAAGATGGTAATCAATGCCACGATTAACCCACCGATAGCACCTCCGTATATAAAAATCGGCAAGGGCATAGTCCAAGAAAAAGCCGCCGTTAAAATCAATAAGCCCAACAACATCAGGCTTTTGTTGACCGTACCATTAACGGTCATCACATTATCGCTACCTTGAAAAGTACCGGTAGTAGCTACTTTTTGAAACGCCTTTTCAGACAGAACAGGATTTGATGTTCGCATGATTTGATATTTTTTGGTTTGTTTTTGCAGTGTATAACGCTTTTCTTCTAAGATTAGTTCCAATTGAAATGCTTTGAAGAAGCTAATAGACGGGTTGCTAGGAGATGTTTTGGTTAAATGGTTCTGAACCATTAGTTTAACCAATCTTCGAAAACCGGAAGCTGTACATAAACACTTTAATCATTTAAGCAAAGGTAAGAATATCCGCAAATCAACCAAAGATAGTGATACATAAAAAAGTAAGTAGCTTTGCGTTCATTTTAGAAAAGGAAGCCTTCGCTTGAAACGAAGTCTTCCTTTAAATAAAACCCAAAAAAATGACCCACAAAACCCCTTCCCAAATTGTATTTACCTTGCTTATCTTTATCGTGGTGATAGGCTGCCAAGAAGTAAAGAAACCCATCAACATCCAAACCGAATCCTTTTCAATTTATGCTTCGAAAGATACTTTTTTGAGCAAAGAAAACGCCTACCAACAAATAGCATATATAGACAAGGTCATCACCTTGGAACAAAGTAAAACCGTGTTTGAAAAATTGACTATCATTGCCGATACTCTTTCAAACCGTTACTTTAACGGGTTGAGCATTGAGTTGACCGATAACTTCCCCGATGGCAAAGGTGGGTCCATCGTTAAAGTCAACCTTGTTGAACGACCTGAATTTAAAGGGCCGGGATCACTTCCTTCTTATCAAAGCTGGTATGATTTCTTTCAGGGCACTATGGGCGGAACAAACACGACAATAATACTCAAAGAGAGTTTGCTCCAAAGAGAATACAAAGGACAATGGATCAACGGGTTAGTGTTTTACTATCAAGGCAAACCAATTGGTGAGTTCGACCATATTGACCTATACGGTATCATCAAAAGATAACACCTAAGACTAGCATAAAATGGGATGTCCTAATATTGACGATTAGCCGGCTTAAGTCAGAAAAATCAAAATCAAAACAACCGCCTCTGCTTCAAATAAAAGAAGATTTCGCTTCAAGCAAAGGCACATTTTAACAAAAACCGCATTAGAAATGCCTAACGCGAAGGCAGGGTTAGTATTAAATCCTTGAAATCAGATTGAATAAATGGGCGACTAATAACAAAAGTCTAATTAAAACACCGTTTAATTCCAGATACGCTAAAAATATCTGGCAACAAAAACCATTTTGGTTACCTATTTTCTCGTTTTTGTTAACTTCAGCTTGATTTAATTCATCAATTTCCCCGTTCCATTTACCTGTTTTCGGGCTTAATTCATGAATTTCCCCGTTTCAATTAACAATTTTCGGACTTAATTCATGAATTTCTCCGTTTCATTTACCTGTTTTCGGGCTTAATTCATGAATTTCCCCTTTTCCTTTACCTGTTTTTCGGTTTTATTGACAACAAAATCGGGTAAATTAATGGCAAAATCGCCCGTTTATATGGAAATTCTATCATTTCCGATTTTTGTGGGCTTATTGTTCTTGGGGATTTTGGATTGATATAGTCGAATTGGTTGGCGTTTTCGACTTAAAGGTAGGCATTAAATTGGTTAAGCCCCGCTTTTTTTGTGCTTTTGGTGGTTAAATTTTAGTGGGGGTAAATTAAGTACTCGAATTGGCCAAACTAAAAAAGTGCTAAATGCCTTATAGCTACAATCGAAATCAGAGCCAAATAGAGTCTATCTTCTGATTGCTTGCATTACCTTACATAAACTTTACCCATCCCCCCAATAATTAAAACAACCAAAGGTTTTACGAATACCCCTTGGCAAGATTAACCCCCAAACACACTCGCTGCTATCGTATATTCGCTATAAAAACAGTAGTTTGATGAGATTTAAAACCACTAAAATTCGTATCTTTACTAAAAAGTTTTACGATGAAATTTGTAGATGTAACCAATGATATTGCGTTTCGAAAGATTTTTGGAAACGAAAACCGAAAAGAAACGCTCATTTCCTTCCTAAACGCCATATTGGATTTTCACAACGACCAAAGGATTGAACAAGTAACCATCCTAAACCCCTACCAACTGCCTAAACTTAAAGGAGGGAAAGTTACCATCATTGACATCAAAGCTGTTGACCAAGCAGGGCGAACCTATATTGTCGAAATGCAAGTGGGTGATATTGACGGCTTTGAAAAACGGGTGCTTTATTATTCTTCAAAAAGTTATTCTGACCAGATTAAAAGGGCAGATTTTTACCGCGATCTGCGACCGGTGATTTTTATTGGCATATTGGATTTCGAGCAAACTGAAAACAAAAAATATATTAGCCGAAGCCAAGTCCGTGATATTGAGACAGGGGAACGGACTATTAAAGATATTGAGTTCACGTTTATTGAATTGCCAAAATTCAAATTGGAACTTCATGAACTGAAAACCTTGACAGAAAAATGGGTTTACTTCATCAAGAATGCTGAAAATCTGGAAGTTGTGCCTGAAAACATCAATGATGAAGGATTGAAGTCTGCTTATGAAGAAGCCAATGTAATGACTTGGACACAAGAGGAATTGGACGCTTATGAATATACTTTCATGAGGGAAGAAGACGCAAGGGCAAGGTTAGATAAAGCAGAGCAAAAAGGGGAAGTAAAAAAAGAAATAGAGGCAGTGATTGGTTTGCACAACAACGGCGTTTCAATTGCCATAATAGCCAAATCGTTAAATATTTCAGAGGATAGAGTTCAACAGATTATTGAAAATCAGTCGAATAAATAAGTCGGTACGTACCTCACCCAATTGTGAGTTACGCGCAAATTACCCTTTACGCATTGCCCATTGCGAATTATCGCCAACGCCCATCCTTGTTCTATAAATACCAAACCCCGAAAGCGTAACACGATAAGTATTTACAGCTATCATTATGCCACCTCTTCGGGGTTAACAAATGGATTTGGGGTGTTTACTATAATCATTTCACCCCTCCAAGGTTGAATATCCGATATGTCTTACCAATCGTAAATCTAAGATCGTAAATCGTAAATTCTTTATTGCTATTCGTCAATCGCAAATGTAAGATTATAAATTCTTTAACCCCGAAGGGGTGATATGATTTAGACAACATAGTGCAGTTCTTCTTGCGAGTCTGCACCATGTAAGACAACATGGTACAGTTCTTCTTGCGAGTCTGCACCATGTAAGACAACATGGTGCAGTTCTTCTTGCGAGTCTGCACCATGTAAGACAACATAGTGCAGTTCTTCTTGCGAGTCTGCATCATGTAAGACAACATGGTATAGTTCTTCTTGCGAGTCTGCATCATGTAAGACAACATGGTACAGTTCTTCTTGCGAGTCTGCATCATGTAAGACAACATGGTACAGTTCTTTACCTCGTACCGCATAAAGTTCGACAACATAATGCAATATCGCGTAAGACATGACAGCAAGTTCAGTAAAACAAAGACAAAGGGTTTTTCGATTCGGGATAAATTAACCACCCCGTTGTTATCAATATTCCCACTGACGATTTATAGTCCTAAAACAAATCGCAATATGTTTTGTCTTTCATGGTTGCTTTTGGGTTGCGATTTGTTTCAGGGAGGGGAGCAAGAACGCCTCTTGATAACCCAAACACTGATAAAAATGCTGCTCATACTCTCCCTCTTTGCCAAAAATGCAAAGATAACTCTTGATATAAACCTTTCATGTTGTTGCATTTTTGGGAGAAAGGGGGCGGGGGATGAGTAAAAAAGGGATTGGTAAACCCGCACAAACTGTCCACCCAATTTAGGCACTCAATGTTTGGGGAAACAACTTCGTGTCCTACCCAATCGGATAGACTTTTCGGAAAGTTAGGTTAATTCGGGCAGACGTAGGCTTGGCAGTTTTGGGAATGGCATGTTGCCAAAAATGTTGGGTAGTGCCTTGCATCAGGAGCAATGAACCATGTTGAAGCAGTATTTCGTGCTTTAGATGTTTTTGTTTGGTATGCCGAAGGAGGAAACGCCTTGTTGCTCCGAGATTAACCGATGCAATCACCGGATTCCTGCCCAATTCCGGTTCATCATCGGAATGCCAACCCATCGAATCGGAACCGGTACGATATAAATTGAGCAACACACTATTGAAGTGGACAGGAGAAGAATGCGCTTCTATTTTTTGCTTGATAGACAGGAGTATTGGGGTAAAAGGCATCGGTTGCATGGTTAAACCCGAATAAGTATAGGCAGTTCCTTCTTCCCCATACCACGCACTCAAACGCGGAGTGGGCACTGATTTACCAAACAAACGGATACTTTCTTGACGCCACGCTATTTGAAGGGGGGCAATCAATTGGGTAAACAAATCATCGGCTTCTGACAAGGTAAAAAAGGCGGGGTAATAATGCAACTCGGCATCGGGCAAGGATAGTAGAGTAGAGGGTATCATTTTCGCCTTATTCATTTTCGGATATGGAGGATGGATTTATTTATGGCATGAATGGTGATTGTTTCTTAGAAAATGCCATATTTACAGCATCAATTAAACGCCCAAGGTATGAGAAGGTTTGTTCTTTTACTGCTAATGTTGTTTTTCGCATTGGACAACGTTGTCGCACAGCCACCGGTAGTAAACGGTTGGACACAATTTACTCCTTCGCCTGATTCGCGTTTGATTTATGTCAGTGCCCAATCGGGCAACGATGTAACTGCTGCTTTTTATACTTCGGCATCACCCGAAATAGGCGCAAACCCGTTTAATCCGGCAGGATTGGTCAATGCATATTCGAGTATCAATGCTGCCAAAGCACAACTTCGGGCAGGGTTTCCCGATTGGATATTGTTTAAAAAAGGAGATGTTTGGGTGAATCAATCCTTTGGTTCATTGTTATTGTATGGACGCAACGCCAACGAACCCCTCTTGATAGGCAGTTATGGAACGGCAACCCAACGCCCTCAAATTTTAACCGGAAGCAATGGGCTGATTGATTTCTTTGGTGTATCAGCAGCGTTTGTAGTCATATCGGGATTGTATGCAAAGCCACATACCCGCACAGGGTCTGATGAGCCTTCGGGGGTAAATCTGACCAATGCCCCTTTTAATTGGTTTTTGATAGAAGATTGCCATTTTGATGCTTTTCATACCCAACTCATTGCTCAAGACCCCATCACCACCGGGACTTATACCCGGTTAAACCTAAGAGTGCGGCGGAGTATTTTTACCGATGCCTACAAAGTTGGCGGTGGTGGCCATGGAATGTTTATCAATCGGGTGGATACGCTATTGTTTGAAGAAAACGTGATAGACCACAACGGTTGGAACGAAGAGGTAACCAATGCCATCGCTACCGGATTTAGCCACAATACCTATTTTCAGGTGGGCTGTCGCAATCTGACCTTCCGCCGAAACATTGTTTCGCGGGCATCGGCCGTTGGGGGCGGGCATCGTTGCGGAGGGTTTATTTTCGATAACCTCTACCTTTCCAATCCGCGCAATATTCTCATCGGCACGTTTGACGGCGGGGCGTTAAATTGGCCGACCGATTTTGTCAGTGCCGAAGTGGCCTATAATGTGATATTGGATGCCCGAGTGGAATCTTACGACCCGGGGAATGGTATTTCGGTTGAAAGGGTTACGAATGCTAACGTTCACCACAATATCGTGGCACATTTCACCCCCGTTTCACAATACAACAACGGCATAAGCATCAACCGAGTACAAGACGTAACGCTGCACAATAACATTGTGTATCACTGGGGGAACAATACGCCAACGGGGCCTGCCTACTCAGCAGGGATTAACGTGGGCAGTATTTTGTTGGGCAACAATTTGGTACATGCCAACGATGCACAAATGGGAAACCTCAAAGGCTATTGTATGGTTCAGAATGGCACATTCACCAATATTACATACAGCAATAACCGCTATACCAATGTTACAAACGCCAATAATTGGTTTGAACCTTCGGGCAATTTTACCAATTGGGTCGCTCAAAGCGGTGAAACCGGTGCCTCGGTCATTGCCGTCCCCTATTCTGACCCCCAAAGAAACATCGCTACTTATATGGCAAGCATCGGGGAAGCCGGTGAGTTGATTGCTTTTTTGAACGCCTGCCGGCAAATGTCTAAAGATAACTGGAACACCGATTTTATCGCTTCAACGGTAAATAACTATATCCGCACAGGCTTTGACATGGACATTTGCGATTATTTTTTCCCCAATGAACTTGTTATTACCGGCGAACCGGTTGCCTGCCAAAACGATACGTATCAATATACTGTGCCCAACTTATCCGGCAGCACTTTTAATTGGACAGTTACGGGAGGCACTATTTTGTCGGGTCAAGGAACCCATCAAATCACCGTGCAATGGAATTTTGGTGCGGTTGGGAATGTTTCGGTTGAGCAATCAATGGAGTGAAATTCCCCAAACCCATCTTTTGTGTTAAACTGTTTACAGCAAACTTGCTGTCTTCCGTACGTTTTAGCCCTCTTTGCCTATTCCTTTTTTGACCCATCGCTGGCTGCTTCCTAAAACAAATCGGGAATAACCTGAAAGGTATAAATCGAGTTTTATCGTCCGATTTGTTTCATGGAAGGGTAGAGACAAGTCATGCCTTGTCTCTACTCAAATTGGCCAATAAATTTAAGAACCCACTACCTATTTAGGTACATCGGTTAAAACAAACAGGGTTGCTATTTTTCCGAACGCTGTTTCATAAGTTGCGGAAGGGTTGCTATTTATCCGAACCCTGTCGTGGAAGACATGGGAGGTTTGCCAATATTCCGAACGCTGTCGTGAAACTCACAGCAGCGTTGCTATTTATCCGAACCCTGTTGTGGAAGACACAGAAGCGTTGCTATACATACGAACCCTGTTGTGGAAGACACAGAAGCATTGCTATTTTTCCGAACCCTGTCGCGGAAGACGCGGAAGCGTTGCTATTTATCCGAACCCTGTCGCGGAAGTCGCGGAAGGGTTGCTATTTATCCGAACCCTGTCGCGGAAGTCGCGGAAGGGTTGCTATTTATCCGAACCCTGTCGCGGAAGTCGCGGAAGCGTTGCTATTTATCCGAACCCTGTCGCGGAAGACGCGGAAGCGTTGCTATTTATCCGAACCCTGTCGCGGAAGTCGCGGAAGCGTTGCTATTTATCCGAAACAGGAAATATCCTGCCTGAAAGGGCAGACATAAAGTAATCCGGCAAAAACGGAAATTATCCCATCCCGAACCGGACGGAACAGTGTTTGGGGGTTATTTTTTACTGGTAGCAACTTTACATGAAAAAGCCTTCTAAATTCACTGGTTTCGATGAACTTAGAAGGCTATCCTCACTGCTTATTTTCGGCAGCGTAGTTATTTTTGGGTTATTTCACCCATTGTAAATCCACCCTGCGGTCGTAAGAACTTGCTCCCGGCATGGCGTTCACATCTCCGAAACCATTTAAAATCACTTGTGACGGATTGACTCGATAGCCATTCAGTAACCGGTCTTTTACGGCATTTGCGCGTTTTTCGGACAATTTCAAGTTGTATTCGGGGCTTCCGGTACTATCGGTATATCCGTTAATAGTGATACGCGCTTCAGGAAAGCGGCGAATAATGTCAACCACCCGTTCCAGTTTGGTCAGTTCGCTGTCTTTGATAACAGCAGAATTAACATCAAAAAAGATGGTTGCACTGCCAATCCTGTCCACTTCTGCTTTGTAGGCGGCCGTTACTTCGGGGCGCGTGTTGGTAGCGGGTAAATTAGTAACAGGTGCTGTGGTATTGGTCGGGGGAGGGGTAACCACTGTGGCGGGGGGTATTGTAGCAGGTATTGGCGCATCGGGTTTTTTGTCCAATTCGCTTACCTTGTTGTTAAGCGTTTGTAATTGCCTGCGCAAATCTTCAATCGTATTCAACAGGGCTTGGTCGGTTCCGCTAACAGGTTGCTGAACAATGACCGATTGAGGTGTTGAAGGGGGTGAAGTTACGACCGTTGTGGTGGGTGGGCGTTGTTCTAAGGCGGTTATTCTGGAATTGAGTAAATAGAGTTGGTTGTTAATAGCACTTAATGAGCTTTCCAACTGAGCGTTTGTTCCACCACCCGTTGCGGGCTGTTGAATAATCACCTGTGGTTGGGTAACGGGCGGCATCATCACCGATTGTTTTGACAAAGCCAATGTTTGAGCATTCACGGCATTGGTCAACAAGGCAATCTGCGCTTTAAGCCCTTCCATATCTGTTTGCAAATTCTGATAGTTCTTATTATCAGTTTGAGAGGCACTTGTTTTTGCGGACTTTTCGGTAGTCATCGGTGCAACCGGCGGCATATTGGCAAGCGGTTGTTTAACTGTAGTAGTAGGTGTTGCGGTTGGCGTAAGCGATGGGCGTTTGTCTGCCAATTGTTCCGCTCTTAGGCGGTCAATTTCACCCCTCAATTGCTTTAGCTCGGCGGTATATTTTGCATCGGTGGCGGTAGAATCCTGTGGTGCTGCTCTTTGATCAGTACCGGCAGACACGATATAGAGATTGGTTACCGATTTTTGCAAGGAGTCCATTCGATTGAGCAAAACCCCTTGTTGAGCAAGCAGAGCAGTGTCTTGAGAATTTTGCGCCTCCATCAAAGATTGCTGTAATTGCGAAAAATCTGCCTGAGCCTGCTTTAACTGTGCAGACAATTGTTGATTGTTGAGTTGTACTTGTTGCAACGAGTCGAGCAAGGCTTTTGCCTCCCCAACACCGGAGTCATCGTAAGTAGCAGTATAACCTTTTTCGACAACTTTGATGGTATCATATACCACGATGGTTTCAGCACCTACTTTTAGTTCGGTTGGCATCAATTGAATGGTTTCAGTGCCTTTGTCTATTTCAGATTGTGCATAAAACACCGGCGGCAGGAAGGTTTCTTTTTTCTGCCCAAAGCTAATCCGCAAAGAAGCGGAACTGATAGCGTAAATATCGTTGAGGTTATTGTCTCGCCCTCTTTTTCCGGTATATTGCGGGTTGGGTTGTCCGGCAAAGGCTTGTGTTTCATTGTTATAGGAGGTGCGGAAACCCGGGTTGCTCACGTCATCAAGGTAATCGCTGAAAACATATCGCAAATCGGTTTGAACGTGCAGGCTAAAGTGGCTTAAAAAACGAATACGCAACCCGATACCCGCATTTACATGCGGCACAATCGTGGGATAGCTGTCCGTTTTTTCAGAGCCGATATTGGTAATATTGGTTTCATAAGTGCCATCGTTCACTACTGCTTGAGAATAGTCATAAAAAGTGTCCTCTCCGTTTTTCAAATCACCAAACACTTTGAATTGAGTTACGCCTGCACCCAACATCAGGTAAGGAGCAATGAAGGCTTTGTTACCCAAAATTTTATCGTTATCGGACTTAAAGATGAAAGACAGGTTGCCTTCGTTAATTTCGGAGCGAAAATTGAGGGCACGGTGAAACAAGGGGTCGGTTTCAGAACGGTTACGGTCGCTTTCGGATAAATAACCTTTACTGCCGCTCAATTGAAGCCCAATGCCCGGTGTAAGCCGCCGCTCGATAAAAACGCTGTATGACAAATCCATGTCTTTGTCAAATTGATAGTGATTTTTAAAAGCCTTTCCTATACTGTTGTTGCTCAAATCGCCATAATAGCTCATCATGCCAACCCCTGCACCCAATCGCCATCCAAATTCTTCATTTTGGGCAAAGACATTCGTAGAGACAAGTTGAAAGACAATGAGCAGTATTAGGGATAATGTTTGTATATATTTCGAAGTTTTCATTGTAGCTGATTTAAGGTTAAAAAAGAGAAATAAAAATAGCAGTTATCGAGAAATTCAGTTGGAATTGCCCCCTGTCTATTTGTTTTTGCTGCCTAAACCAAGCCATAGATTGACCTCTGCACTTACACCGATAAAAGGACGAACTTTTATATCTTTGATGTCAAATCCAAATTCGCTGCGCTTTTGCTCTAAAAAAGTAGCACCGGCGTTAATGCGGATAAACTGAAACACTTTGTAGCCCAAGCCTGCATAGTAAGGGCGGCCAAATATAGGTCCCGTTACGGTATTCCCGTTTTCATCTTCAAAATTATTGATAAAAGCACCGAAGGAAAAGGAGGCATTACTCCAGAAAGGAGATGCAAAAGCCGATTTACCAAAGGGGAATGACATACCCAAGTAAGGGGCACTGTCATAAGAAAGGTTGTTCACATCGCCGTCAAAATAAACCCCGCCATATCCGGCATTGATAGAAATAACGTTGCGTGTTTTCTCGGTAGGGTAATCATTTACCTGTGTCCAATCGTTCAACACCATTAAGTTGGTATTGATATATTGCTCAATCTCCGTGTGTAGGGCAGTTTTTAACTCGCCAATAAGTTTTTCGGAATACAACCTTTTGTTTTCGTTGCGATTTTTTTTCTTTTCGGCACTTGCAAAAACGATAGACCCTCTTTTCAACTTGGTTTTGTTGAGTTGTTCTATTTTGATTTTGATAATGTCGGAGAAGCCCGGAAATTCAAAGTTGATTTTGTTTTCGTAAAACACCGTGCCTTGTTGAATGATGTCGTTTAGGTCTTTGATGATAGCACCTGCCGGTTTGGCAATACTCAATCGGCGGCGTTCAACTGAAATGATTCCGTCCACATAAGCATCTAACGTGCTGTTCATAATCAATCGAAGGTTGTTTTTCTCGACATCAGTGGCTCCTCGGTAGTTTTTCATCACCACATCGTATTGGTCTCCACCGCGAAGTTTGTAGTTCAACGGCAAGTCGAACTTCTCACTTGTATTGCTGAAAGAGCGTTTCCAAGTGCCTGTATAGAGAGGTTTTTTGTGTTTGCTGCCCCCTTTGTAGATTTCTACGGCAACTAAGTCAATCCCTTCTTCTACCTGCCCGCTAAACATGATATAGCTTTCGGCCGGAAGAGGATTTCCTTGGTTGAAATAGTTTTTTTCGTACTCAAACACAACCATTTCGTATTGAGCATAAGCAAAATGGGTGATGCAAAGAAATAAAATGGTGGTAAATAGTTTTTTCATTTTTTGGGTGTTTTAGATTAAAATTATATGCAAAGGTACTAAATTCGATAGGTTTTTACCTCATGGTACTATAAAAGTAACGATTTAAATTGTATTTATTATTTTGTAGTGTATGGATTTTGTGAACAGTCGCTCCAAATGCTCTATCATTTGATTATCTTGACGACCTATTTATGTTGAGGCTATTGAGAATGAATCCTCCAAAACCCGGCATCGCTAAATCAAACCTTGTGTTGTTTACCGTATTTGACCAATTCCGTGTAAAAACTGATGAATTGATAGTAAGTTACCCTTTTTTTTGTTAATGAGGAAAGAATCGTTTTTAATGAATCGATTCGGTATAAATTAGAACCGAAAATTTTTTTCAAATGAATAGCAGGATTTACTTGATAGCAATGTTGTTGTTCCTTACTTCGGGTATGGCGATAGGACAGGTAAAAAGCAGTAGCCATGATGCCGAAGCAACACCGGCATTGATGAAAGTAGAAAAGTGGTTTGCTGCATGGGAACTTGTCAGCAAGAAGATTTATGGAATAAAGACCTTACAACCCGTTGAGTTTGTGTTTTTTGACAGCACACACGTTTACTCCACCTCAAAAGTATCCATTCCAAATGGAGAATTGGTTGAAGGTCCAAAGATGTTTGGTGATACGTTGCCTTGGAAAAAGGCAATTCATCATGGAGAATTAACACTTCCCGATACACAGGTTATTCCGTTAGGCTTGATGTCTTTTGCTGCTCCTTTAGATGGCACAAGGGCGTTCTTTGTCATGCCCTTGCCAGATTATTGGGAGGCTTCGGGAGTGAGCAGTAAAGAACTCGGGCTTGAAAACTTGATAATAGGCGTTTTCCTACACGAGTTTTCCCATACGCAGCAGATGAGAAACTTTGGTAAACAGTTATCTTTTTACGAGCAGAATAATTCGTTTGAGGTTGATTTTTCGGACGATATTATTCAAGACTATTTTGAGAAAGACTCTATCTATCAAGCTCGATTTCGAGATGAAACGCGACTGTTTTATCTTGCTTCACAAGCTAAAGACAAAGCGAGCTTAAAAAAAATGACAACACTAGGATTGGATTTGCTCGAAAGCAGGCAAAAAGATTATTTTACCGGAGCATATAGCAACCTGCAAGAAATAGATGATTTCTTTTTAACCATGGAGGGCATCGGTCAATATTCGATGTATGCTTGGTTCATCCACCCTAAAGGAGGAAAATTATCAAAAGAAAAGGCATTAGCAGGTGTAAGGCGAGGCAGGAAATGGTGGTCGCAGGAAGAAGGGCTGGCACTTTTTTTGATTTTAGACCGGCTTTCAAACCCCACAAAGTGGTCTGCATCTATGTTTGGCACTGAAACGGTCAGTGTTGTTGATTTGATTCAAGTGGAGGCGAAAAAATGCAAAGTCGCAAAAGGCAAGGCTCGGCATCAAACACCTTAATACTTTTGAATAGCGTTCGATTTGAGATGTTTGTCCCTTTGCGACTTTGCCGGAGAGGAGGATACTTCTCCAAATAACAAGTGAATTTTAGTAGAGACGTTTAAACAAACCCGAGAAGGTCATCATCTCTCCCATATTGGTCAATTTTATTTTACCCATCAATACGGCCATTTGTGGGTTTGCCCGGCCAAGTTCTATGTCTTCATAGTCGCGGTCTTTGGCGGTGATAACACACTTAGGTGTGCCGATATGGCCTTCTTGAACGGTGCAAACACCATTCTCGATATTAACTGTAAATTTTCCTCCGTTATCGCCCAAGAGGTCAAAATGGACAATGGTTTGGTAATCGGGGGCAACCTTGTAGGTTTTAAGACGATCCGAAAGCGACAACACAATTTCGCGTGCCGTTTGGGGAGTAGTGCTCATAATGTTTAAGTTTTGTTTTTGTTGATTATTTTGTGTTTGAGAATTTGATTCGATAGTTACGGGCATTTCTTCGGTCAAGTGCGCTATTACTCGTTCTGTTTTGTCTGATTCTTGTGGTGGTTTTATCTCTTCATTATATGCAGGGCGATATGTAACATCGTCTATGATGATTTTTGAAATAATCTCTCTCATAATTTGGGAAGTGCCGCCTGCAATAGTGCCCACGCGGGCATCGCGATACATACGGGCAATTGGAAATTCCTCCATATACCCATAACCGCCAAAGCATTGGAGACAAATATCTGCCGCTTTTTTGGCTAACTCGCAGTTAAGGAGTTTTATCATCGAACATTCTTTAACAGCAAACTCACCTTGGTCATACAACCAAGCAGTATAATAGGTAAATTGTTTGGCCGCTTCTATTTCGGTAGCAATGTCGGCCATACTGTGCCTAATGGTTTGAAATTTATTGACCTTGCGTCCAAAAGCTTCGCGTTCGCTGATGTATTTGAGGGTGAGTTCTAAGCCAATATCTGCTGCGGCAACCGAGCCAATGGCGGTAATCAGGCGTTCCAGTTGAAAACTGTCCATGATATAGTAAAACCCGTTGTTCTCTTGTCCGACAAGGTTTTCAACTGGTACGCGCACATTGTCGAAAAACAGTTCACCGGTGTCGGAACTGTTCCAGCCCATTTTCTTGAGTTTGTTGGCGGTAAAACCGGGCGTATTTCTATCCACAACTATTAGACTGATGCCCGCAGCACCGGCAGAAGGATTAGTTTTACAGGCTACAACAGCAAAGTCGGAATAAACGCCATTGGTAATGAACGTTTTTGAGCCGTTGATAACATAATATTCACCCTCTCGTTGGGCAGTTGTGCGAATGTTGGCAACATCTGACCCGGCACCGGGTTCGGAGATGGCTAAAGCACCTATTTTCTCTCCCAATATAGCTGGCACTAAGTATTTCTGTTTTAACAGTTCGCTGCCCGCATTAGCTATGTGGGCAGTCGCCATATAGGAATGTACGCCTACTGCTGCACAAAAGCCACCCATCCAACTGCGGCTTATTTCTTCGGTAAAGATGACGGAATAGAAAAAGTCGGCTGCCGCGCCACCATATTTTTCAGGGTAAACTAATCCTAAATATCCAAGTTCACCCATTCGCTTCCATATATAGCGAGGTATTTCTTGGTTTTCTTCCCATTCGTTGGCATGAGGCGCTACTTCATTTTCAATAAATTGGCGGACACTCTGCCGAAATAGGTCATGCTCTGAATTAAAATAGGGGGATTTCATGTGTAGCGTTCATTTAGTGATCATACAGGGAAAGCAAACTTGTCTTTTAAACCGATAACATCGTCAATTGAAATGCAAAGATGCTGAATATTGACAAAAGAGGTTTCAATGCGTGCATTATTTATTTTCAAACCTTTGTTTCTATCATGCAAGACAATAGGTCAATTTTGAAGGTATGGTGGAAGGAGAATGATGGAAAACATTCAGTTAAAAGATGTAAACGCCGACTATAAATAGTATATAGCCGGCGTTTACACATCAACAATTGTTTATCTCATCAAATACATTTTACCCATTCCGTTTTTGAACAGGTCATCGGTGTCTTTACCGAGTTTGTATTGTTCCATTTTTTGACCGGCTAAACGGGTTACTACTTTGTAGAGATAGAGGCCGTTGGCAAGTTGGTTGCCATATTGGTCTGTTCCGTCCCATGCAAACTCAGTGAGATTGTTTCCGATGCGAATGGGGCCGAGTTCATTTTTTGTGATTTCGCGAACCACTTTTCCGGAGATGGTCATGATTTGAATTTTCATGAACTCCGGAATTTCGGAGCCGGATAGGGTAAACACAAATCGGGTAGAGGTGGTAAAAGGATTTGGGTAGTTAAACACATTGGAAATCATGGGCTTGGTTTCTACCTTAAAGCCGGTTCGGTATTGTTTATCGGCGGCAAAGTTGTTGCTGCTGCGGTCTTTCGCGCGCACTTGCATTTCGTAAAGCCCGCTTATGGTAAAGGTGGGGCGAAATTCTATGGTAGCAGCGTTATTGCCTGAACCTGCTTGCGTTGAAGTGGCCGGTATAAAGGTAATATCGGGGTTGTTGAAATACACAGGAGTTTCAACATTAGACAGTTGCCCGGTGATGGGGTCCGGATGTTTGAGATAGAGTTTAAATTCTGAGGTATCGTTGAGGGCCAAGAATTTGTTTTCGTCTTTAACTTTGATAGTAATAAACGGTTTTGCCGAAATGAGTTCACCATCCAAGATATGCCTGCCATCAAAGGTAACATCTAAAATGGGGTTGATTTTGTCTTTAATAACAAAGAAAGAAAGGATGAGCAGGTTGTTGAATTTGAATTTCTCCGGTTGGTCATCGTTAGGGTTTAGTTCTACGATGAGTATGTTGTTTCCTCCCAAGCCTTCGGTGCTGTAATCAAAGGTAATAATGCCGGTTTGACGTGCTGCGATGGGTGCTTGACGCGAATTGATGACATGGGATTGGTTGTTGTTATCAATAATGGTAAAGCCTACCAATACACTATCCATATTAGTACCACTGGCATTGGTTACTGCTATTTCAAAATGAACAGGTTCCCCTTCATTCAGCGTGTCGCTAAGAAACACAAAATGCTCTTTTTTATCGAGCGCAAGCTCACCGGCGAGTTGGTAATATACCCGCCAATAATCGAGTTGAGGTATGGTAAAAGCTACGGTGTCAACGGTTACGGCTTCTAATTTTAAGAAAGGGTATTCAGTAGCACTAATAGTACTTAAATCGAGGTTGTAATTATCGCCCGAATTCATAAGCAAAACAGGTTGTGAGCCGTTGGAGGGCAACCCGTACACATTGATGCTGATAGAATCGGCTGTTGTAAGGGGATTGTCTAAAGGATGCTGTTTCCAATCCAGATTTCCCCATTCTTTAGAAGGGCCGATTGTGGTCGAGGTAATTGTTCCGTCCGGGTACTTGCCTTCAACAGGTATGTCAATTTCAAAAATTTCAGAGGGTGTATCGGGAGTTGCAAAAGTGGAGGGGTAAATACCGCCTGATCCTTTTTTACCAAATGCGATGAAAGGTTGATCGGTGGCGAGATCGGCAATTTGGGTTATCCCCATTTCGGCAAAGAATTGGTAGATATCGCTTTGGTAAGGATATACGACATCGTCGGGGTTGGTCGAACCCAATCCGTGGTTTCTAACGCTGTATGCCAAAACGTAATAACCATCGGGTATGACATTTTGCATGAAATCGAGCATGTTATCTAACTGGGATGCAGTTCCGGTATGGTATTCAAATCCTGTTTTTACCCCCGGAGAACATTGTATGTTGCCATAAGAACCGACACCGTCACAGTTTGCTTCGGCGTTTTGTCGAATGGTGGTCATCGGTTCTAAAATCAGTTCGGGTTTAAACACGATGAAAGATAACCCGCCATTACATGTCCCTTTTAAACAAGAGTTTTGAACTAAGGTGGTTGTAAAATTGAGGGTAAAATTTATATCGGCGTAACTGTCGCGGGCATTTTTTGCATTAATGACGTTTCCAACGCCGGTGTATTCAAAATGCCTGTTGGTGGGGTTGATTTTAACCTGATGGAATTTATCTTGTAGATATTGATAGTAATGAGATTGATTCCAGCCTTGCGCACAGCTATCGGCGCGGTAAATGAATGAATTGGTTTGCCAGTTA
Organism: uncultured Bacteroidota bacterium; assembly: GCA_937907475.1. Classification (GTDB taxonomy): domain Bacteria; phylum Bacteroidota; class Bacteroidia; order Chitinophagales; family UBA2359; genus UBA2359. The sequence continues at coordinate 34,690 of CALCIK010000169.1, forward strand.
TAGGCATCACCGGCGGGGGAAAGTTGGCTGGCGCGCCAGTAATACACTTTATCGTGTTGAAGCGGGATACTTGGCTGCCATTTTATTACCCCCGACTCGCTGTTCAAGAGTATTTGGGACAAGGGGTTGTTAAATAGGTTGGTGGTATCAATTTCCATTTTATAGGGTAATGCTTCCAACATAGGATAACCGGTTGAAGCAAAAAGTGTTGGGTTGTCGTTGCAAACGATGGTGAAGTTGCAAGGAGAAATAGGCACCAACAAGTCGGAGAAAATAAAGGCACTTTTGGTGGTTGTATTGTTGTTTTCGCAATCTTCATCTATTTCGTTGTTGTAGTCAATGTTGACAACAAAGGTATTATCGCCGGTAATGCTGCTGGTATCGTTGGCGGTTTGAACGAATAGGGTGAGGGTATCTTGAAATATAGGAGCAACAAATTTCTTAGTTGCTGCTATTTCTGTGTTGCCATCAGGATAGGTTCGGGTTACTTGTATGGAAAGGGAGTCTTTGATAGCTTTACCCAAATTCGTAACCACAACATTGACTGCAAAGGAGTCCAAATTAGCAGTTATTTCGGCAGGTGTAAAGAAAACATCGGACTCTTCGATGATGTATTCGGGTTTGTCCCATGCTTGGATAATTACGGCAGGGTCGCCGGCAAGGGTGTATTCTTGTACGGTCATTTTTACCCCATCACTTGTGGGATAGGTTGCGGAAATATCGGTGATGGACTGTTTCATGGCATACCCGATGGGACGGTTATAATATTGCAAGCAAAAATTGCGGTACAATCTTTCTACTACTATGTCCATAAAACTTGGGAAACCAAAGGAAACGGTAGCCATAAACCCAATCGCTCCGAGTTGGTCGGCTAATACATAGTCTTCGGCCATCGTAACTAGGCCTGTTGTGGCATTGACCGGGTCGTGGATATTTCCCACAAAACAAGAACTGGAAATCATGAATGGATACTTTCCTACATTACTGTAATCTGTGGGAGGGCCTAAATCCACATTCCAATATAGCCCCGAAGAGTGCCCTAAGAAGGATATGAGGGCTAATCCATTGTTTATTTTTTCGTCAATATCGGGAAACTCGACAATCACTGAAGCATCGGTGGCGCGAGTATAGGTAAAGTCAACCTTACCACCCATTAAGGTATCTTCGTAAATGGTTTTGTATTTATTGAGGTAGCTGAGGAAAGAGTTGGCTTCACTTAGGTTATTTCCTCCTGCAACGTGAATGGCTTTTTTTCTCCACAAGCGGGCTTCCTTCGTACAGGGAGCATCGGCTTCGTATTGTATGAGTTTGTCTAAATAGGCAGCCACTTCTTCAGGAGATTTGGCAGGCACTCTGCCGACCCCTATCTGCGTTTGGTAGCCGTTGACTCCCCTTCTGGTCAACATATTGTCGGAGGGGTGGTGCCCGTAACTTGGCACTAAGCATTTGTGAAACCAAGCGGGATTTAATCCAAACCTATGATAGCCTATTGATTTACCCAAAAGCAGGAGGTATTCAGGTGGCGTATCCCAATGATCTAAAGCATAGTTGATGAAGTTGACGATGGCCAGCGGATTTTTTTCTACCCCAAAAGCAAACTGTTCGTATAGTTGATTGATGTCAATGACTACTGCAGAATAGTTTCCTCCTTGGGGGCTGCTACGGTATAAGCGATAACGTTCCACTTCGTTGATATCGCCTTCCATTAGAACAGGGTGGGAGATAATGAGGTAGTTACCCTGTGTTCCTGTTGAGGTGTAATTGACGAAATTGATGGGCGATATTGATGACACATTGAAAACGCCGCAGTTAGCGGGATTGCAGGCAGGCAAGGCACAAACGATATCGCAAACGGTACTGGTATTGCTTAAATACAGTTGACGAGTGGGTAATCCGCCACCAACTGCGGGAAGGTAAAATTTATAAACACCCCCTTCTACTACCGGAATGAATCGAAGACGATTGGTCAAGTCGTAGAGAACAGGGGCGGTGCCGCCGTTGAAATTGGTGATTTCTAAGTATTTGTTGGTACTGTTGGAGATGGTGAACAGGAACTTTCGGGTGTTGGAAAAATCGAAGGTTCTTGGGTAGGTGATATTGGCAAATGCGACCGAGCTTTTATCTGCAACAGAGATATCGGCCACATTGGTGTATTCGATATCGGTGAGCGGGTCGGTGAGTTGGGTGGCGGGCACATCTATTTGATAGGTAAAGTTATCGTAGCCCTCATACACCGTGTCCACATGCAAGGTATTGTTTACCTCAATCAAGAGGTGATGGTCGGGAATATTGGTTAAATCATCGGATTGACCGACTACTTTGGTGGCAATCCGGGCATTCAATGCAGGGTTATCGGTATATACTTTATCGGTATTGAGTTTGTATAACCGCGTTTGCCCTTCGGTAAAAAGGAGTCCGGTAAATCCCTCGCCTTTACCAAAATCGGCGTGATAGTTATTGACCCCACCTAAGTTTCTGAATGGGTCGCCGCCGGTAAATACATTTCTAAGCCACCGGTAACTTGTGTACCAAAAGTATTCTTCCTTTGGCGGTAGGGAACCGCTGATATTGTTTGCACTATTTTGATAGCGCGACACAACGGCTCCGGGATTGGCTGAGGTGAGGTAGTAAACGGCGGTATCGGTAAATAAACTTTGATAGGGATTGATTTGCCATTGAGGATTGCTATACAATCTTGTATCAAAAGATCCGTCGTTGGGAGCACCATAAAATTCGACATAATCTGTTTCAGAAAGTGTTCCTTCATTGGTAACAAACAAAGGTACTTCCTGCCCCATGCAGTACATTTTTAGTTGCGCCCCTACTAAGGGGAGTCCGTTGGCTTCCAATACGGAATAGGGAATGCGGTATAAGGATTGATTGACTACTTTAATTTTGTAATGGGGCTTTGAGTAGTCTATCCATTCATTATTATAGGTGGTTTGAGCTTGAAGGAGTAAAGAGTAGATGCTAAAGCAAATACTGAAAAACAGGGAATAGGTAATTTTATTGGTCAATCTCATGATTTTTTGATTAGTAGCAGTTAAAGCATATTATTAGTTGTTCGTTGCAGCCGGCTCTTTGGTATGTTTACCAAAATCTATCATCAATGAAATGATGTGCGAGTAAATGCCGTCTGATACTCGGTTAAGTCCGGTGAAAGCATAATCAATCCGAACTTCTTTGATTTTAACGCCCAACCCTACGTTGGGTTGTATGCTGGTAAAGGAAGCACCGTTGGTGTCGTTGCGAAATTCTTGAATGTTGTTGATGCCGGTGCGCAAAAAGATGAGGTTGTTGTATTCCAATTCGATACCGGCATGTGGGTCAATGCTGATGGGGTCGCTTTTTATAAGGGTGTTGCGCTTACCATCGAAAGTAATATCGAAGTTCAGTTCGGTAAGCAATGCGATTTTACTTTGCCCGAAGGGCTGACGGTATGCACCGCCCAATATGAGGCGTTGTCCGGTTAATTCTACGGAGTTGACGGGAATGACATTGTCGGTTAACTCTAATTGTTGCTTTTCTTCGGGGGTGAAATTAAAGCCCCATGTATTGACAGTCGTAGTGGCATCCTTGAGCATGGCACCAAGGGTAAAGCGGTTGTTGGGAGCATATTGAATGCCTAAATCTAACCCAAACCCCCAAGCTGTGGCAAAACTTCCAACTCGGCGATGGATTACCTTAACGCTTCCGCCAACGCTTACTTTTTTAATTTTTTGCGCGTAAGACAGCAGCAAGGCATAGTCGGCAGCGGAAAAAGTGGTGATGTTGTCGTAATTGATATTGCCATCGGGTTCAATCAAGAACAGGGTATTGGGAATGTCGTCCACTCCGAAACGGATGGCGTTAATGGCAAGAAAGCGTTTTTTGTCGCTGATGGGGAAGGCGGCACCGGCATAATCGTATTTGGCGATGCCGGCAAACCACTCCGCGTGCATGGCGGCAACTTGAGTTCCGGTAATTTGTGCCAAACCGGCGGGATTCCAAAAACCGGCGGTAACATCGGCTACCGAAGCGGCTTGAGCATTACCCATACCCAACCCGCGAGCACCTACACCCAAGGATAAAAACTCGTTACTGTATGTGCGGATGGTTTGCGCTCGCGTTGAGAGACAAGAAAAGAGAAAAAAGAGTGCTAAAGAAAAAGATATACTTTTGAAAAAGGTCATAAGGCAGGATTTTCTTTTGCCGATGAATGAAAAAGGGATGCCTATTGGCGAATTTTATATTGTCGAAAGATGTGTGTTTTGGTGTTTTGGTTGCGTGGAAGCATTATTTTTGTACGTTGCAGCAACTTTGCAGGAATAGGATAAGGGGTTTACCAAGAACCTTTTTACCTCATTCAGATTATATAAAGAATAGGAAGCTAAATGGTTATCAAATCAGCACGATAATGGGCGGGAAGTCTAAATCGGCAACCTTTCCTTAACAATTGATATAATTTATTGGTTCGCATTGATGAATCTAAGGTCAAAATAACGGAAATTTACCCACATTTTTTACCCCAATTTGTAAATGGACAGTATTACCTCAAAAAAGCGCGTTTTATTTATCGTCAATCCTATTGCCGGAGTGCGCAATAAAATACGGATTCCCGAATTGATAGCGGCGCATATTGACGCTCAATTATTTGATTACCATATCGCATATACACAGTTTGCCGGTCATGCTGTTTTTTTAGCGCAGGAAGCAGTTGCAAACGGCTACGAAATGGTCGTGGCTGTGGGGGGTGACGGGTCGGTTAACGAAGTCGCATCACAGTTGGTTGATACTTCTGTCGTGTTGGGCATTATTCCCTTGGGTTCGGGGAATGGATTGGCTACAAAATTGGGCATCCCGCTTAAACAGATAGCTGCTATAAAAGCACTCAATACCGGTCATCCAATGGCTATTGACGTAGGCATGTTGAACCAACGCTATTTTTTTAGTACTGCCGGTGTTGGGTATTCGGCCACAGTGGCTGCCCGATTTGCGGGGCGAAAAAATCGGGGTGTTGCCGGATATGCTTATACTATTGCATCGGGGCTACCCTCATATCGCCCCACAAACTGCCAATTGGTTTGCAATGGCACTACTTTAACCCCTTCGGCTTTTGATATTACTTTCAACAATTCCGGGCAATTTGGGTATGGGCTTGGTTTAACCCCTCATTCCAAATTAGATGACGGCATGTTAGAATTGACGATTGTGCGAACGTTTCCGATGTATTGGATTCTTTGGGTGGTGTTCTTGTTCCTTATCGGACGGCTGCAAAAGAGCCGACTATTTAAAGTCATAGAAACAAGCGAAGCTAATTTTGTTTGCCCTCACCCCGTTCAGGCACAAATTGACGGCGACCCGGCCATGATTGACCATAGTTTTGAGATATTGGTCAAAAAGAAGGCGCTTCTTGTAAGTTGTAAGTTATGAGTTATGAGTTATTTTGTGCGTTATGAGTTTAGACATTAGACATAGGATATTAGAATTTTTGCCATAAACCATTAACTGCGCTTGCCTAAAAAGGTCAATTTATCAGGCACGGTCAAACTCATAACTTATAACTCATAACTCATAACTAAATTAAGGCATCGGCACGTTAATGCTTACCTGTGGCAAGGGGTTTTGGGTACAGAGGAATGGGGTAATATCGGTGCTTTTTCCGGCAAAAAAGTTTTCGGCATCAATGTCCACAAAAGCAGCACCGGTGTTATTCATAATGCAAATTCGGTCTTCTTCAATGCCTGCGGATTCGGGGTTTTCAATGCCATCGTAAACGATGTCGGGAATGTCTCCGTTGGGATATTGGACGGTTAACAGGGTGCCGATATTATTCAATACGGAAGGGTAAACCAATGTGCGGCTAAAAGTATTGTCGTGGATATAGATGTTTTTAACATAAGGCACATAAGCGGGGTCGTCATAGCTGAGGTTCGAGTCGAAGTATGCCAAAACGAGGTAGCTCACAATGCCTAAACCCAATACGTTGTTGTTGGTGATGGTGTTGTTAAATACTTCCACTTCTTTGGAGGTCATAATCATGATGCCGGTTCCGGGAGGAACATTACCCACCACATTGCCTGCGGGCGCAAAATTGCGATAGTTATTTTCAAAAACATTGTTGTCGTAAACGCGGCATTGACGACCGTTTTTAAGGGTCAAACCGGGCATATCAAACACTAAGATGCCACCGGTATTGTATTTAGCGGTGTTGCCATACACATCGGCAAAATTGCAGTTTTCTATCTCTATGCCGGCAACGTTATTCTCTACGGTGGAGTTGCGAACAATGATGTGTTCGCTTTGTCCCACATAAATTCCGGCATCGGAAGCCCCTTTCACATAGCAGCCATCCATCAAAACATTGGTACAGGTAACGGGATATAGGCCATAAGCTCCATTGCTTTCATCGGCTTCACCGTTCCAAAGCGCACCCACGTTCACAAAGCTCAAACCATCAGTGTCTTTAACTTTAATGCCATCTCCTTTCGTGTCCATGATGGTGAAATTGTAAAGAAGCACTTGCTCTCCATTAGAGATTTTCAACCCTTCGGAGCCGCTTACCTGATTTTCAAACGATAACATTGTTTTGTCCATGCCTTCGCCGCGAATAGTGTAGTTCTTCTTATCATCTACCGAAAGAGTTGCGGTAAAATTGTAAGTGCCCGGACGGAGGTGAATGATGTCGCCATCTTCCATCGTGATGAGTGTTTCTTGCAGTTTAGCCTGCACATCGGCCGTAGGCTCGAAATAGTGGATATTGCTGTCATCATCCTCTTTGTCGCAATTGGAAAAAGTGCCGATAATAAGCATGGCAGCCAGCATTGCCAGTAAGCGCGGGAATTTGAAATTCATAGTATTTGATTGAAAAGGTGGGTAAGTGTATATCGGCTACAAGATAAGGGAAAGTTTGTTTTTAATGGTTAATTTTTTGGTGGGGAATAGACTATTGTGAATGGTGAATGGTGAAAGGTGAATGGTGAAAGGTGAAAGGTGAATTTGAAATGTGAAATGTCTTGTGGGAGAACTATTGGATATTGCTCATTCGTGTTAACCCATTTCCCTTTGATTACCGGCTCTTCATAACTCATAACTCATTGTTTCGACAAGCTCAACAACCGCTCATAACTCACCATTCACCACTCACCATTCACCATTCACAACTCATAACTATCTTATTTTTACATTGCAATCTCTTTCCCATTTTTTGAAGATAATTTTCCTATCTTTGAATATGCTCTCCCATATTTTGAAGAAGTAATTTCACCTTTAGAAAAATTTGTACCATCTTTAAAAGACATATTCCCAATAAAGGAAGATATATTTTCAACTTTAGAAAATATCTTTCCATTCTTTGAAGATGTTTTCCCATTTTTAGAAGATGTTTTCCCATTCTTTGAAGATGCTTTCCCACTTTTAGAAGATGTTTTCCCATTTGTTCAATTATCTTCTAAATATATTTGTTGTGCTTTTTTAATTGGGATATGGTCATTTATACTTTGATAATAATTTTCTATGTTTAGTAGATAACTAGTAAATCTTAAAAAATAAATTTCAAAAATAGAGTAGTAACTATTTGTAATTTAGAATTAGTCTAATAACTTTGTTCAATAATTTTCAAATACCAGAAAATATATTTCATTGTTTAAGAAGCTTTCGTCAAAATAAAATTGATAACCATCAAAATAAATTTTACAAGCTGCCGTTCATATTTTATCAATAACACGATTTAAAACCTTAGCATCATGCAATTGCCCGAAGACATTTCCAGAGATTTTGGTCTTTCAGATGCCAACTTGCTGTTCAAAGCAAGTTTAGTTCATGCGTTTTTAATGGAAGACTTAGCTGACTTTATAGCTTTTGACCCAACATTTGAGGACCCCTTTGCCGCTGATTTCCTTGCAAGCATCAAGGCTTTTGAAGGCAAGCCCTCCGACAGAGTAATCATGTATGAACAGGCGGAATCCACTAATACCGTTGAGGCTTCCATGAGCAAAGGGAGGCAAGGCTATCGGTTTTTGATGTTTTTTGTCGCCAAAGCATTCCCCAATGACAAAGCCGTGTGGAACGAATTTGGCTTTACAGATTACCGCCGCAACAATAAATCGCAAACCGGTTTTTTTAACTTTTTGAAACAGGCTCACCAAACTGCGGTGAAATATGAAGCCGAGTTGAACGCAGTCGGCTTCGACAATGTGCGGATTGCAGAGGTGAAAACCCTTGCCGACAACCTGTTGACAAATGACCTAAAACAGGAAGAATTGAAAGGCGCCCGCTCGGTAAGTGCCCGAAAACGCATCAAAGGATTGAACGAAATTTGGGCAAATATGCGCCTTATCCGCCGCGCAGGTAAGTTGATTTATGCTGATAATTACGGTAAATACCAACGCTATAAGGGCGAAAAACAGGCATCGTCAAAACGACATATTACCGGCAAGGTACTGCCTTCGAGCATTGCCAATGTGGTGAAAAACAAATTTACCGCCGAAACCGCCTTTAAACTGCACAACACCGGTACCACCCAACTCCTGTTCGGGCTTTGCAAAAATATTACCCAAGTGCCCGGCGTGTCGGGCATTATCTTAGATGCCGGTGCCGAACAAAACCTAACCGCCGGTATGCTCGGCAATTACGACAAATCGCATACCTTTATTAATGTGCTCAACCTCTCGGACGAAGCAACCGGCAATTTTGTATTAACGAGGGTGAGATAAATCGTAAATTATCTCCCCATTTCCATTCGCTGCCGTTGTGCTTCATAGATAAAAATGGCGGCAGAAACCGATACATTGAGCGAATTAACCTCCCCCCACATCGGAATGATGGCTTGCATGTCCGATTGTCCAAGCCATTCGTCCGACAATCCGTTGGCTTCCGAGCCGAAGGCAATGGCACAAGGTTGTTCGAAACTGATTTGGTAAAATGGTTTGGCAGAAGGGGTAAGGGCGGCGGCGATGATGGGCAGTTGGAGTTGGCGCAGGTAAGCAATCGCTTCCGTAGAAGTGCAGACGGCGATGGGGCAGGTAAACACGGCACCAAGACTGGAGCGAATGACATTGGGGTTAAACACATCGGTTTGAGGATTGCAAAGCAATAACCCGTCTATTCCGGCAGCATCGGCAGTGCGGAGTATCGCCCCTAAGTTTCCCGGTTTCTCGACTGTTTCAACAGCTATCAACAACGGGTTCGCACTCAAAATGAGGTTTTCCAACAGCAGCGGGCGGGTTTCACAAAGGGCTATGGCGTTAGGCACATGCTTTCGGTAGGCTATTTTTTCAAATACCGCCGGACTGACTTCTATCAATTCGATGTCATCGGGGTAGGGGATGCTGTTTTGCAAATGCAAGGCATCGGTGTATTGAGGGCAGTAAAGCAGGGTTTGTATCCGGTATCGGGCTTTAAGGGCTAAGGCTATTTCGCGCAACCCTTCCACCGCAAAGATGCCTGATTTTTTGCGCTCGCCTGCGGTTTCGAGGGCAATGATTTGTTTAACGAGCGGGTTGGCAAGGCTGGTAATTTGTTTGAGCATAGCTAAATTCCGTTTTTTTGTGCCACAATAACCCAATAACCAAAAATGAGCGATTGCTTCAGGCATTGGGTTTTAAGGATGGTAAATGGGTGTTGTTCGAGCAACTGTACGTAATCGGGTAAACTGTACTGATGCGGGTGAAGCGCATCGGCAGGCAGCAAACGGAACAGTTTTTTCAGGATGTTGTGCCGATGGGCATCAATGCTGATGACTAAAAAACCTCCCGGCTTCACCGTATCGGCAAGGCGGTTAAAGGCCGTTTGGATGTCGGCAACATGGTTGATGGCGTTTAGGCAAAATGCGATGTCAAACGGACTATCGGGAAGGAAGCGTTCCAAGGGAGTAGCAATAAACGACACATTTGGGTAATCTTCGGGGGTAAACTGCGCTATTTCTTGGGCATACTTGGGCAGGAGGGGGTCAATGGCAGTTACTCGTTGCCGTGAGAGGGTGGTAAATATGCCGGCAGGACCACAGCCGGCATCTAGGATGTTCGCATTGTCGGGAATGGTGAGGACATCCGAAATTTGGTCAAGGAAATGTTGCCAATATCGGCGTTTCCAAAGCAGATAGTCCGTTTTGTTTTTTGTGGACAGGTAATTTTTCCACCATCGAAGTTCGAGGTATTGAGCAATGCGCCATTTGATAGGGTAGGGGTTGGTCATTTTGTTTACCGGATTACGTCAAGGCAAAAGCCGAGGCAAACTAAATGCAGTTTGCAAGGAAGCGGCACTGCAAACTATTGGGAGGCACTGCTGCTGCTGCGAAGATAGTCCAAATATATCTTGCGCAATTCGGCTTCATCGGCAGGCTTTATGTAAGTTTCACCCATTTTGGTCAATACAACAACCCCTTCGGCTATTGAACGGCTTTTGAAAAAATAGTTATTACTGTTGGTGAGCCGTTGAACGATGGCATACTCCGCACCTTGGTACGACCATTTTTTTCCATAAAAGTATTTATTTGCTATGGAATAAACCCCGCCGAGCATCGTTTCGTCCCCCACGATAATGTCCATAATATCGCGACTTGTCAGCAAACGAAAATCTTTACCATCGTGAAAATGAACATAAGCAGAAGTGGACTCGATGTATTCATTGCGAAGGTCTAACGGCTGAATAAAACCCTTTCCATACAGCAATTGCCGGTTTTTCAACACAATAGTCATGTCATCCCATTTGAGCGCGCGCATAGGGTCAGGGTCATTATACAAATCTACGAGGTAAACAATGACCCTGAAATCTTGCGTTTCATAGCGATTGGTAGTTTTGGCCGACTCAATGAAATAGGGTCTATCGGTCATCATCATTTCAATGTCCGATAGTTTTCTGATGAGTTTATACCCTAAATCTTTTTTTCCGGCAAGAAAAATATAGTCGGTCAAGTATTCATATCGCTCGTCAACCACCCTTGAGTTGTCGTAAAGTTCAATCCCTCCGCCCCTCACTTTTCGGTATAAGTCGCGATATTTATCAATCCACACAAATTCGGTTGAATCACTGCGCGAGGTAATCCCCTTTTCTGCACCTTCTAAAATGAGTTTTTCAATCATAGACAGGGCAACCAATTTTTTGGTCTTTGTGCCCGTTTCGACATATATGAACTGGGGCACTTCAATACTTTTGGGCTGAACATATTTGAACTTGCCGTTCAAAATCAATCCGCTTTTGAGTAATGCCGCACCGTTGTGGTACTGATATTTAATTTTGGCGGGTTTGACCGTTTTGTTTTTGGGCTTCACAATGCCCGATACCCCCACATCGGGACCCGGTTGGGCAAAGCAAAGGGCGGTTATAAATAAAAGAAGGATACAGCAATATATAGAACGCATGGTTCGAAATGTTTGACTTTATGAGTTATGAGTTATGAGTTATGAGTTGTGAATGGTGAATGGTGAATTGTGAGCTGCTAATTGTCTTAAGTCTTTTGTCTGTAGTCTTAAATCTTCTTCCCATTAACCATTAACCACTAAAAAAATTACGCTTTTTTCGCTTGGTCAATGATGTTTTCCCAACGCTTAAACTGAATACCCAATTTATCGGAAACTTGAAAACGCTCCGATTCGCTCAATAACAAATCAATAAAGGCATTTCTTTTTTCGCGTGCCATCGTCTCGCGATAAGACCCATATACATCAAGGTAATAACGGGTAATTTCATCGAGCAGCATTTTCAACAATTTCTCCCCTTGCGAAATCAGGTTAGCATCACCCGGCCTTCCGTCCGGATAACGAAGAATTAGGTCAATGATGTTAATAGCCTTTTCGTTAGAAGCAGCCGAATAGAATATGTTTCGCGATTTTTTGTAGAAAGTATGTTGCTCCATATTATCCAAAAACTCTGAGCTATCTCGTTGTTTTTGTTCGAGGGTACGCACCATCGTTTTGTCCACAATAATCGGGTTATGCAACAAAGCTTCGCGGAGCGAATGAACATAGCGGTCGGCCGATTTCTCACCTATTTTAATCATACGGCTGCCCCCTTCGTCGTAAAATAGCCAGGTTATTTTACCAAACTCGTTGATGTTTTGCAAATACCCCATCATCAAACCCCAAAGCAGGGTGCGGTTAATCTTAATATCGTCTTCTTCCATGCGTCCTTTTGACAAGTCGGGCAGGTAAGCCAACAAATGCCAACGCTTATCTAAATGCGGGGTAACAGTATTCCCTTGTTGAGTGAGTTTCAGGATTCGGGAGTTATAGGCCTTGTAGTATTCGCCCGGTTGCCCACCCTTGTCATCGCCGCAATAAAATTTTGGAAACTGCTCGATGATAAGTCCGTAAATAGTGCGGTTGCGGATAATCTCGTAAAGAGAAAAAGCATCATCACTGACCAAATCCGTACCGACAAAAATATCCGCCTGAGCACCGCCCGATAGTTCTTTAACCGAATCGGGATGTGCGCCCCATGCGTTGATTTCAGTAGAACCCGTACCGGCAGGTACAAAGGGGCGGGCAAGGTTATTCAATACACTGATACGGTCTTTGATGTAACGGTCAATTTGGTCGTCAGCAGTCGCTTGCAATTGGGCTTCTTTTCTAATGGCTTTGATGCAATTAAGATTGAGGCTGTCTTCTTTGAGAAGTTGGTTTCGGCACCAATTTACCACATCCGTGCGATACATTTCTTCTACTTTCTCGGTGCTGATTTCAGAAAGGTAATCGCCACGTCTCACTTTACCAAAACGGTTATATTGACCTTTGTAAATCTCTGCTGCGATTTCGGCCGGTAATTCATCGGCACTGACGCGCATCCGCAGATTTTCCCAAAACAATTCTTTATATTTTTGAGTAGCCAACACATAAAGCACTGTCGGGTCGCTTGCGTTTTCGTGTTTAGTAGCCAATAAGTTGAGTTCATTGGTCAGGCTGGTACGGGTATCTTTCAAGTTGCGGAAATACTTTTCCCAATCGGCCTGCATTTCTTGTATCGCTTTTTGCAGTTCTTTCAACACCAACTCGATGAGTCTGTCTTTGCAAAAACGGTTCAGTCCGTTCAAGTGCTTGCCTGATTTATCAATATACTCGTTGATAAACTCTTTAAACTGATTGTTAACTAATTTTCCGAACAAACCTTGTTTCATTGCTTTACCAATTCGGTCATCGGCAGTTTCGATGATGTCATCGGTATCGTCCACATCATAAGCTTTTTTGTATTGCTCAATTCCTGTATCAAGGCGGTCGTTAACCGGAGTCATCTCTTTCACCTTTTCGTTCAATAGGAAATCAATATGGTACAAAAAGTATCGAACAGCAACAGGATGAAGCGGGTCGGTCTGTTTGAGCATCCAAGTATTGAGCTTATACTCATCGCCACTCACCCGTTGGGGATGGTCGTAGTCCTGAAGCGTTATTTCATTCACCAATTGGTTTTTGGTGTTGTGGATAAACTTGCGGATTTCTTGCTCGTAAAAGAAAAGAGATTGTTCGCGGTTGCCCACTTCATTTCGGGCAGTGATACTTTCTTTCAGGCGGTTTTCGTCCAAATCACATTGCCCTTTTACTTCTTTCAGCCTTTCGTTGGCGTTGATGGTTGTTTCGATTCGTTTCAACACCGCTTCAAAGAACAGTTCTGCTTTAGGGCGACCGATTTCGTTGTATTTGTCGAGTATATGAACCGAACGAAATGCCAATTTGTAAAACGGACGCGGGTTATCCTGTTCTGCAAGCGATTGAAGAATTTCCCGGTACCGGTCTCGCATTAAAGGTTTATTTCGGGATATGCCGTTTTTAAGGTCTAACTCATATTGGCGGAAATCGGCATCAAACTGCTCGTCTATTTTAAGCCACTCATTGGAAAGGCTATCCGTACTCCATCGAAGAGCGCAGTAATAAACAATGTCCTTATAGGGATATTCGAGCGAAGAAACCCCTGCACCGCAGTAGCGGTTCATGCCCCCTTGTTCGATAACCGATAGAATTTGGTTATCTTGCTTTGAAAAACGGTCATTGCTCATGGGGCTGAACAAATCGAGATAGGTAGCCCGTGCTACCTGATTGATATAGTTGCCCAAATACTTGAGATTGTTCTTTTCGGTATTTTCAAAATCGAACATGAACCCGAAGTTGTAGGGCAGGTTGCGGGACGTAATCACATGTTGCAGCCGTCCTTGCGAATCTACTTGGTTGGGCTTATATTCTAATTCTATGGCTACGTTTTGTCCTTTATCTTGCCCACTCGCATTGCTGGTAATAGCATTCAGTTCTTTGATAGCTGCATAAGCATTGGCACGGATGCTCTCCACCTCATCTCCTTTAATAACATTGGTCAACACAAACGCATCGGGAAGGATAAAAGCCCCTCTAATCAATACGTTTTTGCGTTGAAAATCTATTTCCAACACATCGCGCATATACATAGCGGTTTGCTGGAAAATACCCGAACCTGTTCCGCCTACTAATGAACTGACAATCATCACCCTTGCACTACTCGAAGCATCAGAGCCGGTTTCGCGAAAAATGTGGTTGATACTGTTGTGCAGATTACCAAGTTTATTGCTAGTCATTGCTGCCCGATAAGCTAATCGGGATACGGCGCGTATTTGACCGGCACCATCTGTCAGCGATTTTCGGAGAATCTCCTTTTGTTCAAACGGAAACCAATCTTTAACCGACTCGTCGGTCATACGCAAGTACTCCTCAACTGTCCAATTGGTACTCGTTTGAGTGATGTTTTCCTTATTCAGGTATTTTAGCTTTGAAATATCATTTACATTGGTATCAAAGGCATGAACAGCAACAAAACTTCGGCGGTGTGCAGGTATCCAACTGTAAACCTGATCTACAATTTGGGAGCCAATTCCGCCTAAGCCAATCAGAATGGTTGGAACGTTACTCATAACTTATCAGTTGTTTTAACTTGTTTTTAAAGGAAAGGATATACTTTTGACAGACTGTTTCATCTCTAATTCGAGCGGTGAAGTTAGGCAATCAAGTTCAAATCAACGCAAATATAAGGGCTTTTTTGAAAGAACCCATTGAATGATAAATATTTGCTGACTTTAGATGTGTTTTTTTACCGATAAACAGTAACTGCCGGGGTAGTAATGGTGTTGCTCACATTACCGGCACGGTCGGTCAAATACACTTCAAACCATACTTGCTCTGAATTGGTATTGCCAAGGATAAAGAGATTTTTCAGAGGGATGGTGAGCTGACCTTTTACATAAACTTGTGCATCCAACGGGGCAATTGGCGGCAGGTGGTAGCCATCGGGTTGTTGTAAGCGGCTGTCTTTTACAAAAACAACCGGCACATCGGGGTCGGGCTGCCCTATGTCGGCGTTTCCATCTTCGTAGGAAATCACTATTGCCACAGTTTCAACATACTCCTCCACATTATTGGGCGTTACATCCACAAAACTAATGGAGGGTACCAAACTGATGACGATTTCTTCTTTTTTACAGCCGTTAATTAGGATGAGTAAGCCGCCACACAGCAAAAAACAGAGGATAACCTGATAAAGGGTCAATCTTTGGAAGGCATTAAGGTGTAACATTGGGTGCGCCGATTTGTATCCAAGTGCGGATTTTTTGGAGGTATAGTTCTTTGTTTTCTTCCCAATCAGAGCCGTTTGCAACAGCCGGCATCAAACCGGTTGTGTTGGGAAGTATTTGGGTAAGGCGGAAATATAGCATGGAACTATCGGGCTTGAAAGGCACTACCCGTTTGGTGGCCAAGGTTACCGAGGGGTCAGTTTTAATGGCCGGTTGATTCACCAAAGTATGATAGGTGCTGTTGATGGTTCGGTAATCGGGTTCAAAAGTGCCGTCATGACAACCCGAATTGGCGCAAGTAGGAAGAAAAACCCGCGCATGTAGCCAAGCAAGCGAGGAATCGGGTAATATGACAGGGGTTACCTGTTGAGTGGTATCGGGAGGGGTAATGTTAGCAAAAGGGTTATTTTCCGGTTGATCGGGTTCTTTGTCGCACGATGCAAACCAAATTAGCAGGTAAATTAAAACAACGCTTAAGATAGGTTTCATTGGCAAATTATGGTTGCATTAATAGTAAAAGGGTTCATTCTTTTAAAGGGCTTAACCCATTAAATCAAAGAGGCTTTGGTTATCGGCAAACCCTTCGTTGTTGACCGATTGTTTTATGCCTAAAATCTCTGCAATCGTCAAAGGGATTTGTGTATTTCGAGCAGCAGGAATGGGCTTATCGCCATTCATGCCCGGACTTTGGATAAGGAGGTTTTGGGGTACGTTTGGACCGGATAGGGTAATCCATGTGCGGGCGGCGTTCCAATCGGAGTGGTCGTAGGCATACCAGTCATTTTTGTCTTTTAACACATTGGGTAATTCATTCCGTCCACATTCGGGAGCTACTATCATGATGGTATTCCCACCCAATACGGGGTGGTTTTTAATGAAGTTCCACAAATAACCAACGGCATAATCCTGACGGTGGAGTGCTTGAAGGTAAGATGTGAAATTGCTATGACAGGAGTCGGCACCATCTAAATTGAGCGCGAGAATAGTAGGCTCAAAATAATCTAAAATTTCAGTTGCATAGACCAATGCACTGACATCGCGGTTAATGACGGGGATGTTTTCGGGATTACCTACTTGCCCGGGGTTTTCGGGAACATATTGCATGATGGTTGAAAAATCGGCATCGTACATCTTTTTCATAAACTGTTTGATGCTATACTTTTCATCGGGCGTATTTCCCAAACTTTCTAACACACCACCGGTTGTCAAAAAACTATTGTTCAGAAAATCGCGCATTTCATACATCCGGCCAAAGTCTTCGCTAGGGTGATAGTTTTTGGCGGCTGCTAAAAAACGTCTGCCATGTTCTCCAAAAGTAATGGTGGGTGCAAAAAAATTGGCTCCGAACTTTGCGCCATATTTAGCTTCCAAACCATAGTTGAGCAGAGGAACCGAATTACCTATTGTATTTCCGACAAACCAAACTTTGGTAGCTGTACCATCGGTTTCGGGGTTCATAAACCGGCGCACATACTCAAATATAGTCGGGGTTACGGGTTTCATTTTCAACCCTTGTTGTGCCAATAAATTACCGGTGAGCATTTGACTTAACCCAATATAATGGCTGGCACTGCCGGCCGATGCTTCTTCAAATACAGTACCGGTGGATTGAATGGACTGACTGAGAATGGGTGCAATTGGGGTTTGTCCGTTTGCACCGGTACCAAACACTATTTTATCTATCGGGGCAGGGCCGTTAAAAAGATTGGGCATAATATTGCCGGTGAGATCTACCAAATCAGGGTCTTGGGTAAAAGGATATTGCGCTTCAAACAAATACTTTTGACCGATGGACTCTTGATGCCGGATGCCCCCTGCGCACATTACCAAGACCACATGTTTGGCCAATTGACTGCCTGTTTGGGCAAACAAACGCCCGGTGGGTAATATATATGGTAAGGTGATACCGCCTGCGGCAGCTAAAGTTGCGGCTTTTATGAATTGTCGTCTTTTCATAAGGCTTGGAGGTGGATTTAATAATCGGTAATTGAAATCAAAGACTAAACGGAATTCGCATTTAAGGATGTTCTATTCTGCCTTATTAATAATATTGGTATTCGTTTGAAATAGCAAAGGAAAAGAAAACCATTTCGGGAGTGATATTGGTATAGGCATTCAAATATTGAGTCCACCATTCCAATTCAGCTTCTGTGGGATAGCGAAGGTAAAACCTGTTGTAAGTATCGGTCAAGAAGGCACTCAAGTTGCTGCGCATTTGCGAGTCGGTAGGTTTAACGACTTGATACCCTTTTTGAAATGCGTAAGAATCGGGATTGGTATCGTTCATGAAATTGCTAAGTATCTGTTCCTGCGCCACTTCTTTATCGCCAATAGATTGATAAACCTGCGATAACCGGTACATGTCATTGCTGGACATAGGGATATTGAACAGATTGACATGCAGAATGGCAATGTACTGTTCAGGTGTTTTGAGTTTTCCTTTTTGTGCGCTAAGGTCTGTTGCCGATACCTGTTCTACTTCATAGCGGTAAATATAATCTTTGGTACAGGCTGATGAAAGAAGTAAAAGGCAACCAAATAAAGGGAGTAACAGCTTTTTCATAGCAATAGGTTTGCGTTCTATGAACGATATTCGAGTGAAGGCATAATTTGTATAATGCCACACTTAAACCGATGCTACAAAGATAACAGAGATTTACTTATAGTGCTTATTCAAAGCGAACATTTAGCAAAAATGGCAAAGCCGATGTGCAAAGTCAGCTATTACTCTTCTTACTTGTCTGTATGAGCTAAAGAAAACAACTTAGTTATTTGTTCTAACCGCTTTTAGCACGTTGTGTTGGCTCTTGTTTTTGACGTGGAGCATATAAGTGCCTTTTGGAAGGTCTGCCCAGTCGTCTAAACGGATGCGATAAGGCAAATCAGTCCTTACCTCCATCTTGAAAGAGGAAATAAGTTGACCGTTAAGGTTAAAGAGCTCTATCAAGATGACCTCGTTGGCAGTGGAGTAGTAAAAGAGGTTGGTGGTACTGTCGAATGGATTGGGGTAAATCATTGGCGAAGAAGCAGGGGGCATTTGCAGCACTGGGTCATTAGATACCATCAAGACGGCTGTGTAGAAATTAGGTATTCCATAACCCATCAAAGAGTCCGGGCTTGAAACTTGGCTCGCGCTTTGTTGTATCGCTTCGATGATTTCCATATTTGTCTTGTTGCGATTGGCTTGCCATAAACAAGCTGCCAATCCCGCCATGATAGGAGAGGAGTAGGAAGTGCCGTTCCCTTTTTCAACCACTCCCGCAGGGTTGACATAAGCTGTTTTTTGGCCTTGTGCCGATACGTTTGGCTTAACTTGCCCATCTGAACTTGGCCCTTTGGAACTAAAGTTGGCGTATTGACCAAGCGAGTCGACTGCGCCAATCGTGAGTACACTGTCCGCATCGGCAGGTGCGGTGATGTATTGCCATGCTTTATTGCCTTGGTTGCCCGCACTACAGACTACCAACATGCCTTTTGAAGCAGCTAAATCTGCGCCCCTTGAAATCACAGTGGTGTTGCCGTCCATATTTTCGTAGGTATAGTTCATCGCAGGATCGTCAAAAAGGCTGTAACCCAAGGAAGTGTTTAGCACATCTACACCGGCACTATCGGCAAACTCTGCGGCGGCTACCCAATTGTATTCTTCTATACTCGTTTCAGTGGGGGCATCTTCGGTTCTGAAAAGCCAAAATGAGGCTTCGGGCGCAGCACCGACATAAGTGCCGGGAAGATTACCGCCCGTAATAGAAAAGACATGGGTGCCATGTGAACTATAATTGAATACACTATCGCCACCGGCTACAAAATCTTTGTAACCCAGTATTCTTCCGTTTTGGAAATGCGATTGAAAGACTTCCATATTATTGGCGTTGGTAAATCCGGCATCCATAATGCCTATGATCATGCCTTGTCCTTTGTAACCTTGTGTGTGAAGATAGTCACCGTTCAACATATTTAATTGATGGAAAGCTTCACCATAGTACTCATCACTGCCGGCAATCTGTTCTGCTTCGTTTTTATTGGCAGCGTTAGTATTGTTAAACTTGGGCGTATATTTTGAGCCAACCGGTTTAGTTCGGGCAACTCCCCTCGAATTATTGACAAAGGGTAGTGCCTGCACGGAAAGCAAAGTGGCAGAATCGGGCACGGTGATGACCACGCCGTTCATCCATTTGGAATGATATAGAACGGTTGCCCCAAGGTCTTTAACTCCTTGAACATAAACGGGATCTATAGGCAAGTCATTCGCTAAGATGGGTATATTATACATCGTTCGCCGTTCGAGGGCTTTTGCCGAAAGAAAGGCATCAGGTTGGGTTATGGAGTATGGGGTTGCCGATTTGTCGGTAAAGCCAATCCAGTATTTGGTGTAAGGCATTTGTGCTTTCACCGATGAAAAACTACAGATAGTCAATAATAGAGAGATGGCTAAAAATTGGTTTCGCATAACGGGAGATTTAACGAACTAAAATATACTTAACCATTAACTCCAAAACTAAAGAATGGTTTTCTTTCTTGGCTTCGTTCATTAGTTTACGTCCTTTAACTGGGTCGTGCGCACCACCACATTTACCGTTGTAGTACATAAACCCAAGGAAGAATTTGGCTTCGGTGTCAAATTCGGGGTTAAAGCGGTATTTGTCTAATATCTTGAAGCTTTCGACATAGTTGTGCAACTTGAATAAATCTTTACCCACCTTGATTTCGTTTCTAATGAAGTTCGGATTTCCTTTTACAGGTTCCCGTTTATCGGGTTTGGGTTCTTCGGGCGTTTTGATAAGTTCATTCACCCCTTCAAACAGTTGTGTGGACTTTTCGTTGATAAGCTTTGCTACGTCCTCGCTCGTGTCGGAGGTTTTGTTTAGGTCGGGGTTGATGGGGATGATAGTGGTCTTTGTGCCATCGTCCGGTATTGGTTTTTCGGGTATTGGCTTTTCGATGGGCAACACTTTTTTGCCCGACAAGATATCGAGCAATTCTTGGGCACTCGTGGCTCTTTTGGAGGCATGTTTAAGCAAACACACTTTCACCATTGACCGGTAAGGTTCGGCTACTAAATCATAGTCAATGCTCAAATCCTGAAATAAGATATTGTTTAGGATCTGCTCGTAGGTAATGCCTTTGGTTCTGCTGCCGAAAGGCAGTTTGCCGGCAAACAGCTCATAGAGGATGATGCCGAATGACCAAAGGTCGGCGTTGGTATCTATTTTGCCGTTGATGCCATAGACTACCGGTGCAAACTGCTCGGGGGCCATATATTCCACACTTCCCAATAATTGAGAGGAGGCTCCTGCATCTTCTATATCTATTTTCTTGCTGATACCGAAGTCGGCTATTTTGGCGGTTATGACCTCGCCGACTGATGACAACAGGATGTTTTTGGGTTTTAAATCCCGATGCACGATATTTTGGTCATGCAAATATTGCAGCCCTTTTAAAATGCCTTCGATAATGATATAGGTAACTTCATCGCTGCGCCTTTCTTTGAAAAACGCCCCAATATCGCCTGCATTAGCATACTCGATGATACCCACTTGGATTTGCTCGGTTTCGCCCAAGGCGTTGACCGACTGAATGATATCTGCATCGTAATACCTGATTAGGTTAGGATGCACGATATCCTCCATGCGGTTAATCTCGTTAATGATATCGTATTTGTCGGAGGCTATGCCTGAATAGAACTTGAGTGCAACAGTCCGGTTTCGCACGGTATCTTCGGCACGGAAAACTTTTGAAAAGCCTCCTTTTCCGATAAAATCTTTTGTCGCATCGAATTTATATCTGTCTCTAAACTTCATTTTTTTTGTTGCTTGCGTGTACACTGCCGATGTCCAATTTGCCTTTTCAATTCAACAGAAGCAGTTTGCGGGAAATGGTGATCACAATGGTTCTTAAAAAAAGCGTAAAGTTAGTTGATTTCGGTCAATAAATAATGTTTGTATTGAAGCGAACAGGACATTTGCCAACTTTGCGAGCGGACTTGGACTTCAATTCGTTCTCTTATTCATCGGTACTAACTTTGGTCATTGGAGGTTTCGGTTAAATAAATCCTTCACCTTTGAAATACAGGTATAAACATACGCCAATTAACAACAACAACCATACCGCAAAAGAACTTTTTATGATTTGCAAAGATTGTTGCGCTCGTTTCCTAGGGTGGTTTAGCCATAGTCCATGGACGATTAACCCCATCAGTGGCGTAAGCAATACGTTTAAGGCGAAGAACAAACATTTAGAAACAATGTTAAGTTCACGTTCCATCAGGGATTCAATGGCCGGTGCCGGAGGTGTGGGTGGGCTGACATTGTTGTTCCCTTGCAGTATGTCAATTAATTCTCTGGCTGTTGAGGCTCTTAGTGATGCTTTTTTAACCAAACATCGCTTTACGATAGTTCGGTAAGGTTCTTCTATTTCGGAGATTTCGTCTGCCACTTCTTTTTTCATGATGTTGAACATCACTTGTTCATGGGTGGCACCGGTACTGCGTCCGCCAAAGGCCAATTCACCGGTAAACATTTCGAAGACGATAATGCCGAAGGACCATAAATCCACATTGGTCGCAATTTCACCGTTAATGCCGTATTTGACGGAGTCGAATTGTTCGGGAGCCATGTATTCCATCGTGCCCAACAACTTGGACGATTGATCGCCAAAAGCATCGAGGCGTTTGGCTAATCCAAAATCTGCTATCTTGGGTATCCATTCGCCATTTTCTTGGTGTAATAAGATGTTTTGAGGTTTAATATCCCGATGAACAACACCTTTGCTGTGAAGGTAATCCAACCCTTCCAAGATGCCGCTGACCACTTTTCCTAATTGCTCGATAGAGGGGAAAGTTTTCAAGAAATCGTTCAAATCACCGCTGTTCACATATTCTATGACCCCAATCTGAGCCTTTGCCTTTTCGTCAAACATGGTCGGGGCATCTAAGATAACGGCATCGTAATACCGCACTAAATTGGGATGTTTAAAGGCCATGGCTTTTTTCAACTCTTCCATCACTCCGTATCGCTCGCTGATATCGCCGTAATAAAATTTTAAGGCCACATTGCGTTGTAACAGGGTATCGAATGCTTTATATACTTTTGAAAAGCCGCCTTCTCCTAATTTATCTTTGGTAACATCGTATTGGTAGCGTTGTCGAAATTCTTCTAACGTCATCGGAATATTAAAAATGAATGTGTTTGTAAAGGTACGTTTATTCGGGTTTGTATTCGATGGTGATGGCTTCCGAGCCTTCAAAATCGGAGGAGAGAGTAATCCTTCGGGTTTGTTTTCCATCGTTGATGGAAATAGCGGCAGTGTTTGGCGGCTGCTCGCCAAGGTTGTGGGCATATAATACTAAGGTATTGGTTCGGTTGATGCCCAAAACGAGTTTGATGGTTTTAACCTTATTTTCTAACTTATATTCTTCTAACACGGCTTCGCCGTTGAAAAAGAGCGAAACGATATCGCCATCCTCGCGGCGGTCGTCCCAAATATTAATAGAGATATTGGGAGAGGCGACAATAAAGTTGGCTTTAGAAATGATTTGACGCTCGGCAAGAGCAGGAACGGTTTCTTCGACTATGGGGGTGGTGATAACGGGTTCGGGGGCAGACGGTGGCGGCGGGATTTGTTTTTCGCCAACATGCCACAAGGTGATGGTGCGGTCATAGCTGCCGGTCGCCAATTGGGTTGGGTTGGTGGGGTTGAAAGCGAAGGTGTTTACCTTAGTTGTATGTCCAATTGTTTCGACAAAAGTTCCCTTTTTAACATCCCAAACCCGAAATGCAGGTCCCAAATTGCCGCTTGCCATTTGGTTATTATCGGCCGCAAAAGTGAGGTGACTATAACCTTTGTTGCCGGCATCAATGGTTTTGATAAAATTGCATTGGGGGTAGTCCCAAAGTAAAATCAATCCTTTTTCGCACCAAGCTGCCAAGTATTTACCATCGTTTGAAAAAACGAGGTCGTTGATATAGTCGTTAATTTTTTGTTCAAGGGTTCGGACAACCTCGTTGGTTTGAAGGTTTAGAAACGAAATGGCATAACCATTGGCAAAGGCCATAAACTTGCCGTCTTGCGAAATTCGACCGATAGTGATGTCAAAATTTCCTTCAAATACTGTTTCTGTATCGGTGTTTTGGCCTTCTATGGTACCGCGTTTTATTTTTTTGGTTTTCCCGCCAAAGTAAACTTGCTTGTCGTCATTGCTGAACTCTACAAAGTATGCCTCTTTAAAAAAGGCGGTAGGCGTTGCATTTTGCCATGTTTTGAGCGACTGTCCCGTTGCGGCATCCCATAATTTTACCGTGCCATCGTTGGAGGCAGAGGCCACCAATTTTCCGCTATGGCTAAAGGCAACGTGGTTAATCATGCCTTGATGTGCCTCTATGATTTGAGGTTCTTGGGAAGTGTTGATTTGCCAAAGGGCGATGCTGCCATTGGTTAAAGCGGCGGCAAGCAGACTGCCATCCGGGCTGAAGGTAAGATATTCTATTTTGCCGGTCAGGGTGATGCTTTTTTGTTTTTCAACGACGATGTCCTGTGCCAACAGCAATGGCACGCTACTCAATAATCCGAATAGCAAGGCTATAAAATGTAATTTCATGGGTTAATAGGTTTAGGGATGCCTGCAAATGTAACCAAAACAACGCTATATTGGCGTTAAAAAATAAAAAGTTGCCCTTTAAAGGGGCAACTTTGCTGGATATGTAAAAGGTTTAGAGTGGCAACAGAGTACGGCAGCGCAAATATACTACAATAAGATAAAAATGATTGATGAGAATTGTATTTATTTTGTAAAATCTTTGGCGTGTTCTCCAAACCCGTCATTTATGTTACAATGTTTAGGTTTAGACTTGTTGTTCTTTTATTTTTGACTTGTTTACAACCTCTTTGAAGCAAATTGGAAAAGACTTGTTTGGAATAAAATTACCATCAGTTCGGTTTGAGTTACCATCAGTTCGGTTTGAGTTACCATCAGTGCGGTTTGTTTTACCATCAGGGCGGTTTGTTTTACCATCAGGGCGGTTTGTTTTACCATCAGGGCGGTTTGCTTTACCATCAGGGCGGTTTGTTTTACCATCAGTACGGTTTGCGTTACCATCAGTACGGTTTGTTTTACCATCAGGGCGGTTTGCGTTACCATCAGTACGGTTTGCGTTACCATCAGTGCGGTTTGTTTTACCATCAGTGCGGTTTGCGTTACCATCAGTGCGGTTTGCGTTACCATCAGTACGGTTTGCGTTACCATCAGTACGGTTTGCGTTACCATCAGTGCGGTTTGTTTTACCATCAGTGCGGTTTGCGTTACCATCAGTACGGTTTGCGTTAC
>CALCIK010000170.1 GCA_937907475.1 uncultured Bacteroidota bacterium
GGAGCGAAACTCAATCACATGGGAGCGAAACTCAATCACATGGGAGCGAAACTCAATCACATGGGAGCGAAACTCATTCCCTCAACCAATCAAAAGCCAATGTTGACCGATTCCAATATTTCAAAGAGATTTTTCTTTGTTGGAATCGGCTGTTTCACTCCCCGTTAACTACGTTGGGTGTGGGCACAATGCCAACCTTTCAGTAACATTTAGAATTTTGATGTATTTTGCAACGGCAAACACTCTTGCAGCCTTTCAACCTTACTCATTAACCAACCAACATGACCATAACAACTTCTTTCTTTGAACTTTTTAAGATAGGTCCGGGCCCTTCCAGTTCCCATACCGTAGGGCCGATGAGAGCGGCAAACGCTTTTAGGGAAACTTGTTTGCAATACTTCACCAATGATGGTAACGACAAGGTGCATTACAAAATACGGGTAGAACTATACGGGGCTTTGGCAGCAACGGGACATGGGCACGGAACTCATAGGGCAGTTTTAGCGGGATTACACGGTCAAATTCCGCAAACGGTCAACACCGATTGGTTGAGTGCTTTATTGGAGCAACCCAATGAAACTTACGACATTGAGTTCGGGGAAATAGTCATACACTTTACGGAACACGATATTTACTTTGATTACACTCACAATCCCTATCGCCACCCCAATACTTTAAAATTTGTATTGCTCAAAGATTATTACCCGCTCACAGAACAGGTATTTTATTCGGTAGGCGGTGGATTTATAGAAATGGAAGGGGAAGATTTGGGCTTATCCGACAAGCGAGTCCCCCCACATATTTACCACAATATGGACAGCCTGTTATGGGTCATGCAGGAACATCAATGCACCATCGAAGAAGTGTTGATACAAAACGAAATGGCTTTAACCGGATTGTCGGAAAGCGAAATACTTGAACGCGTTGGGCATATCATGGAGGTGATGCACCAAAGTGTTCAAAGGGGTTTAAAAAAGGAAGGCATCCTACCCGGCGGTTTAAACGTACACAGACGGGCAAAAGGGATGTTCGAAAAAGCCCAACACCACGAACATCATCATCATTGGGCGGAAGCCCTTTTTGCTCGTCTTAACGCGTATGCCCTTGCCACATCCGAAGAAAATGCTGCCGGTCAAATGGTGGTTACTGCTCCTACCAACGGAGCTGCCGGAATAATTCCCGCCTGCCTTGAATACCTCCGCAACGATTGCCTTGTTCCCGAAACCACCTTACAACAGGGTCTGTTGATATCGGCGATGATTGGCTTCATCATTAAAGAGAATGCCTCTATTTCGGGGGCAGAATTGGGATGTATGGCCGAAGTAGGCTCTGCTTCTTCGATGGCCGCAGCGTTGTTCAGCTATTGCAACGGTGGTGATATTCATCAAATCGGCAGTGCTGCCGAAATTGCTTTAGAGCACCATCTCGGTATGACTTGTGACCCGATTAAAGGGTTGGTACAAATACCGTGCATAGAAAGAAACGCAAACGGAGCTATCAAAGCTTATAATGCCTACCTATTGGCAGCAGGTCGCACAGGTATTGGTAAACCAATTATCTCGTTTGACCAAGTAGTCGAGGTCATGCGCCAAACCGGTCAAGACTTATCCCATAAATACAAGGAAACAGCCACCGGCGGCTTGGCTACCTCTTTCGGATGGGGCAATATGCCCGGTAGTTAGCCTTCCTAAATATACTCAACTCCAACCTATAGTAAAAACATGCAAAACTAACTCGTTACTCTCCTTTCATTTGTTTGTAGTGGTTGATGCCCATGAAGTGAAACAGCGGACACCATCCCAAAATAGCAAACAAGAAAAAAGGAAATCCAATCAACATCAGTTCGGGTGATTTAAACACACCGCCTATAATGACCAAAACCATCATTAATAAATAGCGAAGACCGATGTCGGTAAAATTCATATTGTGTTCCATTGCAAACGTAATTTGTGATGATCAATCTTTTTTACGAATGCAAATTTCGAGCTTTTAGCTCAGGGTATAAATGACTTTGGTATTGTGTAGGAACTGATTTTGGTCAACATTTAAATTGACCAAAGTCACTTTGTTGGAATTTTGATAAAAGGTCAAGATGAATAGAACGCGGATGACGCGGGTTTTCAAGCGCGGATCTACACGGATTTTTTGCTTTTTAATCTGTAGTCATCCGTGTTGCTTGCATCCGTTTTATCTGCGTTCCAAGAAAGAATAGAACGCGGATGACGCGGATTTTCAAGCGCGGATATATTTGTTGTTACTTAAAAATCTATGGTCATCCGTCTTGCTTGCATCCGTTTCATCTGCGTTCTAAAAAAAAGAATAGAACGCGGATGACGCGGATTTTGTCATAATTTACCTTTCTTAAATCGTTATAAAGTTTGGTGTTCGTTTCACCATCGCAACCTTATTACCTTAGTAACCAAGCAATTACATATCATTACAACCTTATTACCTC
>CALCIK010000171.1 GCA_937907475.1 uncultured Bacteroidota bacterium
GACTATAGACGAAAGAGTTTGGACATTAGAAGTTAAGCGAGAACCGTACACTATTATCTATTCTATTTTGCCAATTCATATTGCCTTTTGCTTAAATTAACCATTAACCATTAACCATTAACCGCTAATCATTAACCACTAAAAATTAATCACTAACCACTAAAAAAAACTACCTTAGCGGCATTAACTAATCACCACCACCATTGTTGGGACAAAATACTAAGTTATGAAACGCAATTACTTTTGGGGACTCCTTTGCTTTTACCCATTGACTTTATTGTTTTCCTGCGATGATGGGAAGGAGCAACCTTGGCCTTTTTTTGAACGTTTACCCGGCTCATGGGAATTGGAAGGTAAGCCCATTACTGAAGTATGGGAAAAGGGCGATAAAAGGAACGAGTACAAAGCCGTAGTGGTCGAAAAGGTGCAATCGCCGAACCTTAACACCCAAAATATTGTGCGCGAAGAAATCAAAGTTGCCGAAAAAGACGGCGAGGTATATTACTATGCCAAAGTGATTGCCCAAAACAACGACAACACGATACCATTTAAGTTGACGAGTTTTACCAAAGACAAAGTGGTATTTGAAAACAAAGAGCACGATTTCCCCCACAAAATTACCTACGAATTAATCTCAACCGATGTGCTTCTTGCCGAAATAAGCGGCACGATGGACGGAAAACCTCAGTCTTTTCGGTTTGATTATCGCAGAAAAAAGTAGGATTCTATCTTCCGGTGGGCTTACCTGATTAAGGTAACATTGCCTTTAAATTCTTTTACCTCGCCGTTGACGAGCGTAACGCTCCCATAATACACATAGACCCCAATCGGGCAGTTTTCGCCTTTGAACGTGCCGTTCCAAGGTTTTGAAAGGCTGTTGCTGGAAAAAAGCTCTTCCCCCCAACGGTTATAGACAAATAAGGAAACTGCGGCAATATTTTCGGGTGGCGTAATTACCATAAACGCATCGTTTCTGCCATCGGTGTTGGGTGAAAAGGCTGAGGGTATGGCAAATGGTGAAACCGGCTCTTCGACAACAACGACCGAGGCAATGCCCTTGCAACTGTTGGCATCGGTAACACTAAGCGAATAGTTGCCGGGTTGATTAACGGTAATGGCAGGAGAAGTGGCACCATTGCTCCATTGATAAGAAGCATAAACACTGTCGGCTTGCAGGGTGGTGGAAAAACCTGCAAAATAGCTGAGTTCACCGGCAATAACAGGGGCAGGTGGGGTCAGATAACTCACCGTTGCCTCATCGGAGGCGGTAGCAAGACAGCCACTGATGGTTTCGCTCACGGTTACGCTATACGTACCTTGTGCAGACACATTTAAGGTGGGTGCGGTGGAACCGTCAGACCAAAGATAGCTGTTATAGTTGCCGCCGATGGGCGAAAGCATAAAAGAAGCATCGGGACAAATCGTTACATCGGGCAGATTGACTAAAGTGCTGACGGTAGTCAATCCAACGGTTGCAGTAGCCGAAGCAAACGCCAAACAGCCGCTAATATTCTGGCTTACCGTAACACTGTAAGTACCGGATGCCGATACGGAAAGGGTGGGGGTAGTTGCACCATTCGACCATAAATAGGAATCGTAACTCCCTATGGGGGCAAGGACTGCTGTTCCATCGGGGCAAATCACGGCATCGGGCAACACCACTTGCGAACTAACGCTGACAACTTCTACCGTTATCGGTACCTGTATAGTACACCCGTCGTTGTTACTGACACTGACCAAATAAGTTGTCGTTTGCGAGGGGGTGGCAATAGGCGTTTGACTGGTTGGGTTATCTAAACCATCAAAAGGAAACCAAAGGAAACTAGTGCCCGTTGTGGTGTTTACCTCTAATTGAACCGAATCGCCTTGACAAATGGGCGCAACAGGAGCTACGGTTGCCGATACAGACTGCGTAACGATAATGGTTACTTCGTCTGAATCCTGACAATTCACAACGGGGTTAACCACCGTAAGTGTGTAGGTAGTGGTTTGTGTGGGCGAGGCAATAGGGTTAAGAATATTGGGGTTACTCAACCCTGTGGCGGGCGACCATTGATAGACCGTGCCATTAAAGGCAGTGCCTTCTAAAACAACGCTTGCGCCAATACATATCGTTATATCTGCACCGGCGGCGGCATTTGCTTGCGCCAAAACAACAGCACAGTTGGTTACATTAAACTGAAAATCGCGCAGGTTGGTGCTCAACCATACGCCATTCCGGTATTCGCTCACACATACTCCGACGACAAACTGCCCTATCTGATTGGGAAATGCGTTGAGCAGTCCGGTAACGGGGTCTATACTCATAATGGGTGTGCCCCCAAGTTGATCCATAGCAGTGTATGGAGCTAACCAATCAATAGGTGTGAAGGGTGGGGTAGAAGCGTTAAGAGG
Source organism: uncultured Bacteroidota bacterium (assembly GCA_937907475.1). Lineage (GTDB taxonomy): Bacteria > Bacteroidota > Bacteroidia > Chitinophagales > UBA2359 > UBA2359. Next base: position 2,395 of record CALCIK010000171.1, read on the forward strand.
TTGGGGGTCGAGACTGGTAGCTCCCGAAAGTGGTTCGCATATCGTATAAACCAAAGAGTCGCCATCGGCATCGGTTGCCGAGTGGTCGAACACTAAGGGGCTATTGGCACAAATAGCAATGGGTGGAAAATTGGTAAATACTGGCGAGCTATTGTTGCAAGGGTTTAATGCACTTTGGGGAACATTGGCTACATAGGTCGAGCCGGTTCCGCCTGGGTTGACGATGTTTACAATGGTATTGTTCCGGCAACAGCGTTGATAGACGATTCGGTAACCGCCGTTGAGGAAGGGTAAATTGACATTGGTTTGGTAAAACCCTTCTTCGACACATACATCGGGTACGGTTTCTACGCATAGCCCATCGGTGGTAATGGGCAATTGGGTAATCTCCGGGTCAAACATTTCGACAGATTGGGTAATTGCTCCAGATGAATTGAAAATGGTGATGTATGCCGGATTGTCAAAGCCTGCACAGTTGGTGCAGTAACAGTCGCGGTAAATGACCAGATTTATCCTAAACTGATTTCCGCCTAAACATTCGTAGGTCAATTCACCGCCTACCAAGTGGGCAGCATTCGCTATTTTTGGGATGAATGCCGTCATACTTACCATGATAAAAACGAGGATGAGAAAGGTAAAGTTTTTCTTCATAGAGTGGGGGTTGATTGCGGTTAGTATGATTGGAATCTAAAGATAGACAACGTTTTGCAAGTGCCTTAACAAAGTTACTACAAAATGTATTGTTGAGTTCAACACACTGACTAATAACCGACAGAAGTAAGTAATATTTGTTAATTGCACGGTACGGGACTAATCTTACCTGCCCAACTCGCCTCTGCCCATTACCCTGCCAATGAAACACCTATTAGTTTACCTATGCCAAAGGTGATGGCAGCGGCCATCAGTCCAAACAGGACTTGCCTAAAACCCGAATACCAAACGCTTTTTCCGGTAAACAAGGTGATGCTTGCTCCTATCAAAAATAACCCCATTGCACTCAAAGCGGTGCTGATAAAAATAGCTTGCATTCCTGCGGTAAAGAAAAAAGGGATTACCGGTATCACCGCACCAACTGCAAACAGTATAAATGAGGTGATTGCCGCTTCCATTGCCGACCCTTTTAAATCTTCGGCATTGATGCCAAGTTCTTCTTTGATGAGAATTTCGTGTGCATGATCTTTGTTGCCAATGATGTCTTTCGCCATTTGCTTGGCTTGCATTTCGGGAATGCCTTTTGAAATATAAATCAAGGCCAATTCTTTCTCCTCTCCTTCGGGATTGGTTTCTAACTCTTCCATCTCCAATTGCATTTGATTCTCGTAAAGTTCTTGCGAACTTTTTACCGAAATCCATTCTCCCAATGCCATAGACAATGCCCCCGCTAAAAGCCCGGCAAGCCCTGCTAACAGTACCCCGCTTTGACCGCTTGTTGCACCGGCAATGCCCATCACCAAACTAAAATTTGAAACCAAGCCATCGTTACCCCCTAAAACCGCTGCCCTCAAAGCGTTTCCTCCAACAGAACGGTGTCGCTTTTCAAATCGAGCTAAATTTGAACCGGATACAGTGGTAGGGCTATTAAGGATGTTTTTGAGTATCGTTACATGTGCGGTGTCGGATATCGAATTGGTGGTTTTGCTTTTCTCTCTCGCACCAACAATGGCATTTGAAATGCTTTTTTCGGTATCCAGTAAAACACCCAATACATAGTCATAGCCAAAGATACTTCCAATGGTTTTCAGTATTTTAGCTCTATTGGAGGGGCCGGGAAGCACATCCGTTTCTATGCCTTTTTTCTTTAGGAAGGCAAGGGCATGACCCTTTTCTATATCGCTCATCTGTCGAAATACATTGGCGATATTTTCATCTTTTTCGTTGCCGGCAAGCACTCCGTAAAGGAAACTTGCGTCAATTTCGGTCTGAATGTTTTTGTTATTTACCATGCCTTAAAGGTACAAGTTATTCTTGATGATTGGCGGTCTTTATTTGACTCCCATTCATTGCCAAACCAATCGTTTGCGAAAAAACATCACAACAAAAATGCCCGCAATTTGGAGTTTGCGGGCATTTATCAATCGCTTTATTGAAAAAGCAGTCAGTAATGTCTGTACTGTTGCTATAGGCAGTATCCTAATATCTTGTTTTCAGCACTATTTGTCCGAGGTCATCTAATTCATCTTGTGCGGTAAACACCACTCTGCCTTTTTTGGACAATACTTCCCAAGCAATCTTACTTGTGATGTCGTCTATTACCTCGTGTTCGGTATTATCTGTAACTATATCAAAAGTTCGGTCGCTTGTCATCATAACCGGTTGTCCAAAATCCTGATGCACAATGAGTAAATCGCCACGTCCGTCAATTGCTGCCTGATATATTTCTTGCAAGTCGGTCAAAACCGAACCATGTGCCACTGCTGTTTTCATTTCTTCGATGGCATCTGCTCTTTTTTGGTGTTGCAGTTCTTTAACTATCTCCCAACTTTGTTTAACAAGCTGATGCGGGGCAACATTATTATAGTCAATGTTGTCATAGCCGATGTAAACATTTGGTAGGTCTGCAACTTGCATCAAACGGCTGTAATTTTCTTCCGTACAAATCGCCACACAATTTAAACCGGTTTCTTGGTGTACTTTTACCAATGCCTTATCCACCACGTTTAAGAATTCGCGAACCAAATCGTCCAAATGTTTGGAGTCGCTGCCTCCGTTGTGATTTGTATTATAGTGTTTGTTTTCAGCAAAAGGAAAATCATCGTTATTGATTTCTTTGGTGATGCTGTCGTTCATTGCTTCGTATAAGGTTGCACTGTTTTGCGAAAGGAGCACTATCAAATACTCCTCACTTCTGTTGTTTGCTTTTATTAAGGAACGAACGGCAAAAGTATCCGAAATATGTACTGCATTTTCGTGTGTCGGCCAAGTGGATTTTACTATTTCTTGAGTGTCGTTTGAAAGGTAAATGTGTAAGCTATCCAAATTGTGGTTCACATCAATTGCTTCTGATACCGAAGAAATCTTTTCCAACAAAGCGGCAACCTCTCTTTTACCAAACTCACTGACTACCCGTTCCTCTGCTTCTTTCAGCAAATTCTTCAATAAAATTTCATCTTGGGCATTGTCCGGATGCGTTCTATGCGTGTTCATAGAAATCGTTACACAAGGCGTGTTTTGCTCAACAGCCAATTTTTCTAAGGTTTGTTTAATGGTCATCTTATTCTGTTTTTAATAAAAAAATTTAATCTCTTACTCTACTGAATTATCGGATTCCTTCCCGTTAAAATATCTGTTTATTTGCGTGATAGCATCATCATTCTATCATTGGTTTCACAGCAACTATCTAAGGATAGCAAAAGAGTTTCACAAATCTAATTAGAAAACTTCAGATTTACAAATTTATCAAGTATTTATTTTAAAATAAATAGAGGGTAGTGAGGCCACTCGTTGCAAACCTGTTACCAATAATCAGTTTGTGCTGCCTGTATTAGTGCCTTCCTTTTATGCTTTTACTTCCTGTTGTTTTTATCTCAATACCAATAACCCAGCATATCCAACTCGCCGTCTTCCCAATGCTTATTCCCAACACTTTTAAACATTAAGCAACAATCGTCCACCTGCTCGTTACCCAATCCGTAGGTTTCCCCTTGGTTTATTTTGAGCCAGGTTACTTTTTGGGTGGTGGCTTTGTAACCCAATCGCTCATAAAATGCGGGCGTTTCTGTTACGAGAAATAAAAAGTCAACGTTGTTTGAGTGGGTGGTAGCGATTTGCTCGAACTCAAGCATCAGCCTCGTTCCAAGTCCCTTGCCTTGATGGGTTGGATGGACGGCTAATTCAATAACCCCAAACACCGTTACCAACGCATTATTCAGGTTCATTGCCCGATAGTCTATGCCGACTTGCCCGACTATTTGTTTGTCCACCGACAAGATGAGTCGGTAATGCGGTAGTTGTTTAAAGTAGGTTCTGCCGTTGTAGTCCACCTCTGGAAAACAAGCAGACAGCAACTCTTTGAGTTCCGCCTTGATGGAATCACTTAGCTGAAACTCGCTGATTAAATCTATGGTCACTGTTGGCATTTTTCAATTTTTGTTGTGCCACTTATCAACAGCTCCGGCATCTTAAAGTTTTAGCCCGCAGATTTCGCAGATTTTCGCTGATAAAATTCGTTTTACTTCCAAATTCAAATTGCTGTTGCTATAAGTTTGTCGTTTTGGAGGATGGGCGGTTGCCCCAAAAGCCATTCCTTTTCGTTTTCGGACGACAGTATGATTGGCATACGCTTCTTTGTGTTGTGTATTTCACTCATCAACGCATTGGCTTCCATCGTCAAAATGGCGTAAGACCGGATAAGTTCTCCCGTTGACCTGTCTATCCATTCGCTCCAAATTCCGGCAAAGGCGAATGCTTCGTTGCTAGGCAGGGTGAGGAGATATTTTTGTTTGTTTTTACCTTTTTCGTTCAACCATTGCCATTCAAAAAAGCCGTCTGCAAGCACCAAACACCTGTTGTGTGCCGAGGTTCTGAATGCGGGCTTTTCCAATATGGTTTCACTCCTCGCATTTAACGTGTTCTTTTTGATGCTGTCGCCTTTTGCCCAAGACGGAATTAACCCCCAATGAAACAACTGTATGGTGTGGATTTCGAGGTGGGTAATGACCGGCGTTTTTGGATATTGGAAACCGTTGTAAACGGCAGGTTGATAGCTTGCCCTGCTTTCAAACTTTGCGTCGAAGCGGTGTTCCAGTTCTTGTGCCGATTTGGATTGTTGGGAGTGAAAACACATTGGTTTAGAGATAGATGGTGATGATGTCGCTAAGTTTGGTCGTATAGCGGGGGGAAAGCCTTTCTTGTTTCATTTTCCAAATCCGCTTGGTGTCCTGCGAGCCTAATCTGACCTTCTGCTGTCCGTAAGAGACATTCAGCCTGTCCATCACCTGCATCAACGGAACGTGACGGGAATCGCTGTTTTCAAAAAAGGTGAGTTGAGTGGCATTTTCAGGGGTAAAATCCTGAATAATGACCCCCGCTTTTTTGTAACGATACCCGGATTTGAAAATTCGCTTCAAGGCCTGTATGGCAAACTTTGAAAGTTCAATGCTCGAATTGGTCGGGTAAGGCAGTTTGACCACAATGTTGCGGCTGTATTGGGGCAAGTCTTTCCGGTGTCCGTTGGTGTGGATAAACACCATTAAGGAGTTGCAGCACGAATGTTGCCGGCGCAGTTTTTCGGCACACGAAACGGCGAAAGTAGATACCCGTTCTTGCAGTTGGCTGAACTCGGTATAGTTTTTATCGAAAGAACGGGTGGTGGCGATGTTTTTCTTGGGCTGTACATCTTCCAGTTCAATGGTCGGGATGCCTTGCAAATCGTATTTTAGGCGCAAGCCTACAATGGTCAAATGCCTTTTTACCCATACCTCGTCGAGTTGGGTAAAGTCGTAAGCCGTTTTTACCCCAATGGCATTCAGCCGTTTGGTGTGCTGTCTGCCAATGCCCCAAACATCTTCTACGGGAAGCCATTTCAGGGCTTTGATGCGCTTTTCTTCGCTGTCAATAATATAGACCCCGTTGGTTTGTTCGGGAAATTTTTTGGCAATCCTATTGGCGACTTTTGCCAATGCTTTTGTTGGGGCAATGCCTACGCTGATGGGTATTCCTGTCCATTTGGTTACTTTTCGGCGCATTTGATTTCCATAATCTTGCAAATCGTAACGCTCAAACCCTGTCAACTTTAAAAAGGCTTCGTCGATGCTGTATATTTCCATGTCGGGACTATACTCGCCCAATACCTCCATGACCCGTTGACTCATATCGCCATACAAAGCAAAGTTGGCAGAAAAAACATGGACTTTGTTTTCGTCAAACAACGCCTGATATTCAAATGCGGGCGCACCCATCGGGATACCCAGTGCTTTGGCCTCGTTGCTGCGTGCAATCACACATCCATCGTTGTTGGACAACACCACTACGGGTTTCCCGATGAGGTCGGGTCGAAAAACCCGCTCACAAGAAGCATAAAAATTATTGCAGTCAACAAGGGCAAACATTATACAGATTTAATGACGTGTGTTACAATTCCCCAAATTTTCAAATCGTTGTGCTCTTCAATTTTCATGGGCGAATAGTCTGTATTTGCCGGCATCAGCCACAGTTCCTTTTTAATGATTTTAATTTTTTTCAGCGTAAATTCTCCGTCAATATAGCAAACCGCTATTTTACCATCCACCGGCTCGATGCTTTTGTCAATCACCAACAAATCTCCATCGTATATCCCCGCATCTCTCATCGACTCGCCTTTTACCCTGCCATAAAACGTAGCAGACGGATGTTTGATTAAATGCTTGTTCAAGTCTATGGTCAGGTCAATAAAGTCGAGCGCAGGCGAGGGAAAGCCCGCACTAATTCCCGATGATAAATAGGGCAGTTCAAGCTCCGAATCGGTTAATGCCGAATAGATGTCTAAGGTAGGGCCGCTGTGTAGTTTTAAGGGTGGGGGCATGGTCATTTTGTTTTAAAACCGCAGGTCGGTTTTGCTAAAAAATTCAGATTTATCCTCAAAAATACACCAATGCGGGCAAAGTGCATGCCAAAGGAGCGACTTTTTAAAACGAATCGCAGGGAGAAAAAACGTGAAAGTTGGTGGAGACAACGGGATTGGGAGGAACTCAAGCGTAAATCTTGACTACGATGCTTCTTAGGCAAAGTTGCGTAGCGTTTTCTTTGCGAAACTCTGCGGTAAAATCTTAACCGCAAAGTCGCGCAGAGTTAAACGCAGAGTTGCGCAGAGTTTTTTTTGAGTTACTGATAGAATTACTTTGCGTTACTCTGCGATATACTTTGCGAAACGCTGCGGTAAAATCTTAAATATTGGGAACGTCATAAACCACATTACTTACCCCAACCCTAAATACCAATATTACAGCAACTTGCACCCAATAGCGAAACTCCTTTTGTCCATACAGGTTTTCTATGGTTCAATAATTATTATTTGCGTTGCTGTTTCATATTTGGTTTCAACAGTTAAGATATAAGTCCCACCGTTTGCAAGATTTTCAATTTTCTTTTCAAAAACATTTTCACCTGCCGGCATATTTAAGAGGACTCCTTCCTCTATTTTTTTACCATTCGATGAATACAAAGACCATTTTACGTCTGTTAATCTGATTAAATGATATTTGACTACAAAGTTCCCGTTATTGGGATTTGGGTAAACCATGAGTTTTAAAGTGCCCAAACTTTGTTCGTTCAAATCGTGAATACCCGATGTATTGTTTTTGGTGACAAACACTTTAAATATCTGACTGCTTGCACTACTTTGAGAACCATCGTTTATCCAAAAAACGTTAGACTCTGTGCTGCTAATTCCTCCATAAATATACCCGACAAGCGTTGCTTCATTGGGTAAAGCGTCTAAATTAATTACGCCATTGGAATATTGAGGCAAGGTTGAAACAGGGATAAATTCAGCACCGGCACCCAATAAAGCAGGCATTTCTACCGGCAATTTATATTCGGCCATTACTCCACCGGCATCTCTTGTTACCCTTGCAATCGTTTTCACAAAAGGCACATTGTTGTCTTGCACCAAAACCCCCAAACTGTCGTAATACTGAGCGATGCCTCCAAAAAACACCGAGTGCATCTCTTGACTACTTGCTGAATAAAGAGGGAAATTTGCACAATGGTAATGGTTGTAATACTGCGTAAAATCGTTGTTTACGGCATATCCGGCACTGTCAATATTGACAGAATTCAAAAAAGGCAAATCCACAGATGTTTGAAAAACACCCGAAAATGCCGTAAGTCCTTCTTGTCCGTTTGGCAGTATTTGTGCAATTACGTTGTAATCTCTTCTATGCAGGTTTTCACTATCGGTTATGCTTGGCAAATGGTTAACGGTCATGGTTGTTCCATCGTCTGTGATGGTAAATTTTCTGATTTGGTTTGTATATTCCTGAATAAAACCGGGACCGTGAGTAGGCCCCATAGGGTTGTAACGACCAATAAATTTTTGCCCTCCAACCAAATAGTAAGTATCGTATATTTTTTCTAACCGGCCACCGGTAACTTCAAATTGGGGATCTGAAATCTGTCGAAAATAGGACGTAAAACTCGTGTTGCTGATGATGGCATCCATAGTTGCCGGGACATCTATTGCCGTTAAATTGTTGAAAGTGATATGATCGTCTGCCGTTGCACTAAACCCATAACCGCCTATTAAATAGAGGTATTGGCCTTCCTGATAAAATTCCATGTTTGTAGATTTCAATTGTTCCTGCAACGAAATGGGCAGGGAAGTTAACGGCGCTGTCCATTTTTGTAATGAAACCGGATCGACAACAAACAACTGAGTATTGTGTCCCGCTATATCAAAAGCGGCAAAAGGCTGCCGGCGGTGTAATCCATCGAGTCGTCCACCAACAATAAGCCATTTACCATTATGTTGCCCAAAAGCATAAGATTGAAGCCCTCCTAAATCTGCAATGTTAACCGGTTCAAGGGAAATATTAAAAGGCGCAGTTTGAGAAACCCCTTTTAATGAAAAAAGCAACCCCACAAACATAAAAAGTTGTCTAAAATTGAATGCCATATTACCTATTGTTTTATGACTCAAAATTAGAACCCGGAACGGTCAATATGTGTAACATTGGTTACATAGAATAGATAAGAGGCTGTTTTACCCGTTTTTATACCTGACTGAAACATCGGCACTCATTCAATTACCTGAACTGCTTCGGTTTTTGCGCCAATCCGGCAAGGTCAACCAATTCGGCAATTCTCTTTTGGCGTGTTTCGGGTCGTTTTGCCAGTTTCAGCCATTGCAGCATGTTTCTTTTGTCCGACCTGCTTAAGCCCAGAAAATAGGCTTTGGCGTTTGGGTGGTCTAAAAACGCATGTTCCAAATCGGGGGGGATGATCAATTCCTCGACATCGTCTAAAATTGTCCACGAACCATTTTCCTTTGCCGTTTCAATCGCTTCAAATCCTGCTTTGGTCATCAGCCCTGCTGCTGTCAGGCGTTCAACTTTCGCTTTGTTCACCTTTGACCAAACGCTGTTGGGCTTTCGTTTGGTAAAATACTGCATCGTTGATTGGTGGTCAACCGACTTTGCTTTGCTGTCAATCCAACCAAAACAGAGTGCTTCGTCTACCGCCTCGCTGTACAGGATGGTTGGGATGTTCGACTTTATTTTGTAGTAAATCAACCAAATTGATTGTTTGGTGCGGTGGTTTTGTTGCAACCATTCCCGCCATTCGTTTCGGTTTTTGGGGTAGAAGGTTTCTATCTCCTTTTCTTTCATAACGTTTTGGGGTACAAGCCGATGGTTTAACCGCAAAGTTCGCAAAACATTTATGAATAGAGTTCCTGCTCATGTCAGGATTTGGATGATGTACAAACTTGTGCTGCTTATACCCTTGCCCTGTTTTATTCCAAAAGCGTCACTTTATATTTACCTGCCGCTTCGCTTGATAGGTTGAGCACATTAATAAAGGTATGCGTTTCATCGTAATCGCCAAGCATAGAGACGGTTACGGTTTGTTCGGCGCCGGCGGCTAAGGTAATGCCTGTTTCGGCGGGCACTTCGGTGGGGCGCAAACCAAATTGTCGCTTATGCGGCGTTTTTATACCCCATTTTAGCGTT
>CALCIK010000172.1 GCA_937907475.1 uncultured Bacteroidota bacterium
GTGTAGTATTTCGGGTAGCTGTGGAACTTGTTCCGCATTTTTTTCAACGGAACAAGTTCCGTTACTACCCGCAAGACCGTTACTACCCAAAGACCCACAAATCGTCGTTAACGGATACCAGTACCTACAAATTAGGGTTTTAAGTAAGTACCTTGCCAGTCCGTCCAATTTTGTACTAATTTTGCTTTAACCGGATTTTCGAGGATATAACTGAGCGTATAATTGTAATGCAATGGGTTTCTTATATAGCGGTCATAGCTTTCCTTAAACCAAAATTCACCCGATGTATGACGTTCTCTATTGAGCAATAAGCCCGATTTTCCTTTGATGCGGCGCATAATGTCCTTGAGGAATTGGTAATTTTCTAATTCTTCATCTTGCTCGTCACTAAGCAATTGGGTAGAAGTATCTATGAGCAGATGCACATGATTGGGCATAATGCAAAAGGCTGACAGGTCGTAGTGTTTGCCATCATATTCAGTCATCACGTTTTTTAAAATTTGAGTACAAACCGGTTCGTGTAAAAACCTGTCGCCATAAGTAGCATGGTCTAACAGGTCTTCGATCTTTTCGAAATATCTATCTTGAATATGTTGTTTTAGTTGTTTTTGTAGATCGGGTGAAGTAGTCTTTGCAGCTTCTTTCAACGCATTGTCCCGTTCCTGTTTAAGTTGTAAAGCTTTTTCAACCGGAATAGAATTGAGCAATCGAAATGTTACGAAAAAACTGGCCCCAATATGGTCGAAGTGGGGAAGTTTGCGGTTGTACTCCATGGTAGGTTTATTAATTTGTTGTGTAGTATTTTTTCAGTTAGTGGCGGCTGCTCTGTTGAGTTTTTTTCAACGGAACAAGTTCCGTTACTACCCGCAAAACTATAAAAATAAACATATTTCGATTATAAGTTGGTTTTTCTAGGTCTTTCGGGTAGCTGCGGAACTTGTTCCGCATTCTTCCTTAATGGAACAACCGTTACTACCCACAATGCCGGCTATCTGACAAACCTAAAGATTGCCGGGTCGCTCCAGTTACTGGGTCCTTTACTGTTGATGCTCCGCACTTGCACCCATATCGTTTTACCGGTTTCGATTCCGGTGATGATCATCTTTGAAGCGGTACTGACCGGTAAATATATCCATTTTGAATTGAGCCCATATTCGTCCAAAGTATAGCGAAGTTCATAGACTACGGCATCGAGGGCAATATTCACCTTAACATTGACCGAACCCGTCAATATGCCATCAGAAAGCTGCAAGTTTTGAGGTATTTCCGGAATTGGACGGGGGGCGTTCTTTCCACTATAAATAAAAAATCCCGAACCCAATAAGATAGCCTCGTTGTTGTTTCCATTCACCTCTACATAGCTTGCCAACATGCGCATACCTTGAATGAGCAAATTGCGTTCTTGCCTTTTGACGGCATGTAGGGTAATACTTCTGTCTGAAGCGTTGTTACAGGCGGTTATAAAATTGTTGAGCAACACGACGATAGCAGCAAGCGGCGGATTGGGGTTGGTAAAGGCGGGATTATCCGAAAGCCCTGTGATGACGCGTTGAACAAAAACCATCAAATCGGCATCGGATAGACGGTAATACCTTAAATAAAGCCTTAAAATCTTCATGTGCATTTAATTTGTGGAGTGATAAAACGATGGCATTTTGTTTGAAACACAAAATACCAATACTATTAGCTATATGCCTTTATTAACGTCATTAAGTCCGAAAAGGTTCAGCAGGTGTTGCATTTAGTGTGTAAAACCCAATGATTATAGTTTTTCTTGTCGCTCGACAAGGGGGCTTGGTCATTCGACATGAGTGCCTTGTCACTTGACAAGAGTGCCTTGTCATTCGACATGGGGGCTTTGTCACTCGACAAGAGCACTTTGTCATTCGACAAGAGTGCCCTGTCACTCGACAAGAGTGCTTTGTCATTCGACAAGAGTGCTTTGTCATTCGACAAGAGTGCTTTGTCATTCGACATGAGTGCTTTGTCATTCGACATGAGTGCTTTGTCATTCGACATGGGTGGCGAAATAACCCTATTGTAGGTGAACGCTGACAGCGTTGGCAATGCTGTCAGCGTTTTTATAGCATCATGGGTGGGTCAATATGCTCCGAAATATGCAGACAATCCCTATAGGTTTGACAAACCTATAGGGATTTTACATCATCAACAACCATCCTTCCCAACAGAAATTCTTTACCCCCATCATCCATTCAATTGTTATTTTGTTGTAGATTTAACCTCGAAAACCCTATAACGGAAGATGGTCATGGTTAACCCGCGATTTTTGTTTCAAATAGTCCTCACAAGTTTTTTGTTGCAGTTCACTTATTTCGGTGAGGTGCTGGGGCAAAGCCATCCTGCTTCCATTCCTTTGGGTTGTTTGACCGATGAGATGCACCAACAGCTCTTGACTACCGATGAGCAGTATGCCCGAAACGTGCGCCGGCACGAGCAGGAAATTTACCTCCAAACCCTTGCATTACCTAACAACCATACTCCCCACTCCTACCGAAGCAGCAGTAACGATTGCAACGCTTCGCAGGAAATTTTTACCGTGCCGACAGTCGTTCACGTAGTACATCGTACCGGTATTGCCATCGGCACTGCCGAAAACCTGAGCAATGCCCAGATTACCAATGTCATTAACCTCACCAATCTCCTCTACACCCATAGCAGTGGTGCTACTTTTCCCAATCCGTTTAGCGGTGTGGATGTGGGGATACAGCTTTGCCTTGTTGCCCAAGACCCACAAGGCAACCCAACCAATGGCATTGTGCGGCACGAAAGCAATACCCTTAGCACCAACGACTATACCACCTATAATACGCAAAACGCACTTTACTGGAACACTACGCAATACTTCAATATCTATATTGTCTATGACATAGCGGGTGCTCCTGCTGCGGCATACAGCAGTTTAGCTTCGGCACATGGGCAGACTTACGATGGGGTGGTGGTTAAATATGACAGTTGGTCGGAAAAACTGTTGGCACACGAAACAGGGCATTACTTCAACCTATACCATGTTTTTGAAGGCAGCTGCCCCAATAACAATTGCCTGACAGACGGCGACCGCGTTTGCGACACCCCACCCAAGGGAAGTTCGGGCGGCACCACTTTCCCGAATTGCATCCCCACTAATACTTGCCCAACCACTGACGACGACGATACAAGTGCCAATAATCCCTTTCGTTCCATCGCATTGGGCGGATTGGGCAACCAAAACGATTCCAACGAAAACTATATGGACTATTCGGGCAATTGTTGGGGAGCGTTCACCCAAGCCCAACGTACCCGAATGAGAACCTCCCTGACTACCATACGGTCAAGCCTGTTTGCTTCGGATGTCTGTATGCCTATTGCAGCGAACAATGCAGGTATATCGGCAATCGTATTCCCTACATCTTGGGTCTGCAATAGCTCCTTTGCTCCTATTGTTGCACTCAAAAACGCCGGCACCACTACCCTCACCTCGGTCAATATCGCCCTCGAAATTGACGATGTGCTGCAATATACCTATCCATGGACGGGGAGTTTGTTGCCTGATGCGGAGTTGAACATTACTCTTCCCAATGTTGCCGTATCGTCCGGCGAGCACACCATTTACGCCTTCACCCAACTGCCCAATGGAACAGCCGATGCCTATACCCCTAACGATTCACATTGTGCTGTGTTTACCTATCAACCTCCAACTGCCGATTTACCCTACTGTTCCAATCTCGAAAACGGGGCACTACCCGAACTTTGGCAAGTCCTCAACCCCGATGGGCAAATTACCTTTGATGCCTATAACCTGAACAACTGCGCCCAAAACGGCAACTATGTCTTGCGCTACAACAGCTTTGGCACCAATATCGGCAGCAACGGTACGACCGATGCGCTTATATTACCTCCTGTAGACCTAAGCAGCTACCAATCGGCACAGTTTACCTTCGACCGCGCCTATCTCCAAACCTTTGCCAACCTCATCACCACCCTCCAAGTAGAGGTTTCTACCAATTGCGGGTTGTCTTATACCTCAGTTTACAACGTAAGTGGTGCGGCATTAGCCTCTGTAGCCGGAACCGAAACGACAGCTTGGCAGCCTGCCGATTGTAGTCAATGGGCTACCCAAAACATTGACCTTGCGCCCTACCTCGGACAAACGGTTGTTTTTAAACTGACCGTTACACTGTCCGGCGTCTATGGGCAAAACCTGTATTTAGACAATATCTGCATCACCGGCACGCCGACTTGCCCCCCTCCTCCGCCTACTATATCCCCTATAACCACACAGATTTGTGTGGGCGGTTCGGCGTTGCTGACCGCATCGGCTATCCCTGTAGGTTTTGAGCAATACGGCTACCGTTGGTTTTTGAACGGCAACCTCATTAACGGAGCGACCCAGCAAACCTACACCGCCTCAATTCTTGGCAACTACACGGTGCAACTGTATAGCGAAACCTGCCCCTCCGTCAGTTCGGCAATCTCTCCTTTAAGCCAATACCAAACCGGCAACCTGCCCTATTCCAATAACTTTTCGGGCGGCATTACCTCCGGCAACTTTACCGTAGATAACCCCAATGCAGGAACTGTTGCATGGACATCAGGCGGCACTGCCTGCTATGGAACTTCTGCTATGTTCAACAATTTTAACCAAAACTATACCGGGCAACAGGATTACTTAGTCTCCCCCTTGTATAACCTATCGGGTTATGCAACTGCTACGATTAGTTTTGATGTGGCTTATGCCGCTTACAGTTCCATTTTGTTCGATGCCCTTCGGGTAGAAGTTTCGACCAATTGCGGGCAATCGTTTACAACCGTCTATAACAAATCGGGCAGCGTGTTGGCAACTGCACCCAATACTACTTTAGCCTTTACCCCCGCCAACTGCGCACAATGGCGTGCCGAATCTATCAGCCTGAACAGCTATTTGGGGGCAGAAGTATTGGTGCGTTTTGTCAATATCAACGGCAACGGCAACAACCTGTACTTAGACAATATCGCCCTGAACGGCACTTTACCCTGCACCATTCCCCCTGCACCGGTTATTTCCCCCGCATCTGCACAGATATGTGCCGGCGGGTCTGCTTTGCTCACCGCATCCGTCATTCCTTTAGGTTTTGAACAGTATGGTTATTACTGGTTTTTGAACGGTAACCTCCTCAACGGGGCTACACAGCAAACCTATATGGCCTCGATACCGGGTAATTATACGGTGCAACTATATAGTGAAACCTGCCCTGCCGTCAGTTCGGCAATCGCTCCTTTAAGCCAATACCAAACGGGCAACCTGCCCTATACCAATAATTTTTCGGGCGGTATTACCTCCGGCAACTTCACCGTAGATAACCCCGATGCGGGCAGTGTTGCGTGGACATCGGGCAGCAGCACCTGTTACGGCACTTCCGCTGTGTTCAACAATTTTAACCAAAACTATCCCGGGCAGCAAGATTATCTGGTTTCGCCGATGTTTAACCTATCCTCTTATGTGTCGGCAACCCTTAGTTTCGATGTGGCTTATGCAGCTTACAACGGCTCACAGTTCGATGCCCTACGAGTAGAAGTTTCGACCAATTGCGGGCAATCGTTTACGACTGTTTATAACAAATCGGGCAGCACCTTAGCGACTGCGCCCAATACCACTTCCGCCTTTACCCCCGCCAATTGCTCCCAATGGCGAACCGAAACCATCAACCTAAGCAGCTATAACGGTGCGCAAGTGTTGGTGCGATTTGTCAACATCAACGGCAACGGCAACAACCTGTTCTTAGACAATATCGCCCTAAACGGCACTTTGCCCAACCCGGGCACACGAGCTTATGCCCACTTGTGGTTGGAAGGTCCTTACAATTCCACCAATATCAACATGAATACCCAATTGGCACAAAACGGTTGGATAGCCACCCAACAACCCTTTAACCGGTCGCCTTGGTGGTATGCGGGCACGGAACAGCTGAACACCATACCCGCCAATACGGTAGATTGGATACTCATTGAAGCCCTCGATGTGTCATACAATGTTATTGCAAGGCGGGCGGCATTGCTCCGAAGTGATGGCTATATCATGGAAACTGACGGTACAGAAGGGGCATTGTTTACCCAAGGCGTGGTGAGCGGTAATGCCTACCGGCTGCGCATTTTTCACCGAAACCATATAGGCGTGGTAAGCACCGCCCTGTCCTCATTACCCAATACGGGCAGCCCCTACCCCTTTACCCTCCCCGCTTTTGTAGTCGGCGGTCAAAACCAGTTAGCCCTAACACCCAACCTTACTTTTGCCCTTCGATGTGGCGATGCAACGCCTAATGGCATTGTAAATTACCAAGACTACGCCCCTATTTTTCAGCAATGGAACCAAGCAAACGGCTATTACGATGGCGACCTAAACTTGGATGGTCAGGTAAATATTGCCGATTTCAATCTCTACCGGCAAAATGTAGGAGCGATAGGGGTTTGGCAAGTACGGTGATAGTGGTTAGTGTCAAAAAGTCTTAAGTCTAATATCTAAAGTCTTACGTCTAAACTTATAACTCATAACTCATAACTTGTTGCCATTTCCAAGCGGTAAACATCATATCCTCCAAGGAATATTGGGGTTGCCAACCGAGCAGGCGGGCGGCTTTTTGGTTGTCGGAATAAATGCTCACCACATCCCCTTCACGGCGGGCCCCTATTTGGTAGGGAAGGGATAGCCCGCTCACCTGCTCAAACGCTTTAATGGCTTCGAGCACCGATACCCCGCAGCCGCTGCCGAGGTTAAAGACTTCGTAGTTTTCGATGTTTTTTTGTTGAATGAGGTATTGCAGGGCTTTGGTATGGGCATTGGCAATGTCCATGATGTGGATAAAATCGCGTACACAACTGCCGTCCGGAGTTTCATAGTCGTCTCCATAAACTGTCAACATTGGGCGTTTACCGATGGCGGTTTGAGTAATGATGGGCACTAAGTTTTGGGGTATTTCCTGCAATTCACCGATCAGAGCTGATGGATGCGCCCCGACGGGGTTAAAGTATCTCAGGGAGATGAGACTGCTCGCAGGGTTGACTTTGGCCACATCGGCCAATATTTGTTCACCTATTTGTTTGGTATTCCCATAAGGCGATTCCGCTTTTTGAAGTGGCGTTTCTTCGGTTACCGGCAGTTGTTCAGAGTTGCCATAGACCGAGCAGGACGAAGAAAAGATGAAATGAGGTATCCCGTATTTTTCGACCCCCCGCAAGAGGTTGATTAACGAGGCGATGTTGTTATGGTAATACAACAACGGGTTTTCCACCGATTCGGGCACCGATTTGTAAGCGGCAAAATGGATAATGCCCGCAATATCTGACTGTTGGGCAAACAGTTCGTCAGTGGCTTGGGCATCGCATAGGTTGATTGGATAATTGACGACTTTCCTTCCCGTGATTTTCTCAACACCATCCAACAATCGGGTATTGGAACGGGAAAGGTCATCCACCGAGATTACCTCAAATCCATTTTCGATTAAATCTACAAGGGTATGCGCCCCGATGTAGCCACAACCGCCGGTTACTAAAATTTTCATTTTATAGTTTGTAAAATGCTTACAATATGGACTGTGTGAAGGAAATTGGGGTGCTGCCGGTTTACAGCGTTACTTTTACCTTAGAAGAGGTAACGTTATTCAGAACATGGAACACATCCGATTCGACAATTTTGCGCAGTCCTTCGGTCAGGGTGATATGTGGACGGTTCAGGAGTTGCACCATTCGGCTGAGGTTGGGTTGACGGCGGCTCATATCGCCTTCTTTAAGGGGGGGCAAGTGAACGATTTTGGAGGTCGTGTCGCACACTTCCTGAATGGCAAGGGCGAGGTCTAAAATGGTCGTTTCAATATCGTTACCAACATTAATAACATCGTTGATAAAACGGTTATTGTAAAAAGTATCCAACACCGCCTCAACGTTATCGTCAATATAACAGAAAGTGCGGCTTTGCAACCCGTCTCCATAGATAGTGATGGGTTGGTTTTGCAAAGCTGCCCGCAAAAATTTAGAAATCACAAAATCGGCACTCTGCTTCGGCCCGAAAGTGTTGAAAAAGCGCAGGATGGTGTAATCTAATCCAAATTCGCGATGGTAAGAAGTGCAAAAGGCTTCGCCCACATTCTTCACCACGGCATAGGGCAAGCGGGAGTTGAGCGGCGTGCTGATTTCGTCTTGCGGAAAACGCACCGACTCGCCATACACTTCTGAGGAGGAGGCATAGAAAACGCGCTTTACCCCTGTGTTTTTAGATAGGTGCAAGATGTTTTTGATGCCCTGAATGTCTTCCAACACTTGGGTCGGATTGTTTAAGGTTCGCTGTACGCCGACCACTGCGGCATAATGGAACACATAGTCAAAACTATTAGAAAACATCAGTGCCGAAATGTCGGCATAATCGTTGGCGTTGCATTTTACAAATTTCCAATTATCAAACTTATCGGAGGGGAGTTTTTGCAAAGACCCTGTGAGCAAGTTGTCTATCAGCACCACATAGTTATCGGGGTTTTGCACCAAACTGTCTGCCAAAGAACTGCCTATAAACCCCGCCCCACCGGTTATGAGAATTCTATTCATACTTTTGCTGTTATATCATGTATCAATTAGGGCGTAAATATAAACATTCGCCCTAAATGTTAAGGTGATTTTTGACATTCCTTGTAGTCAATACTATTCGAGAACATCTCATAAATCGCCACCTAAAATTTAAAAATTACTTGCCCCGCCCTTGCAAGAGTACCAAAACGGTGTAAATCATGACCTTGAAGTCTAAGGACAACGACATGTTTTCGATATAGAGCAGGTCGTGTTGCATCCGCTCCACCATTTCCTCCACATTTTCGGCATAGCCAAATTTGACCATACCCAAAGAAGTAACGCCGGGTTGCACTTTCATCAAGTGGCGATAAGCGGGCGATTCGGCTACAATTTTGTCAATATAATACCGCCGCTCGGGACGGGGGCCTACCAACGACATATCGCCGCGCAACACGTTATAAAACTGCGGGATTTCATCTAAACGCCACTTGCGCATAAAACGGCCCCAAGGGGTGATGCGGTAGTCATGTTTGCTGGACAATTGCGGCCCGTATTTTTCGGCATCTACATACATAGACCGGAATTTGTAGATGGTAAAAGGTTTACCGCCTCTGCCGACCCGCTGTTGGGAGTAAAAAATAGGGCCGGGGGAGGACATTCTTACCTTAATAGCCAAAAACAGATACAATGGGCTTAACAAAATCAAAACGATACCCGAAGCAAAAATATCAATGCCTCTTTTGATGATGCGCTGCCATTCGGGCATCAAATCGGGATATATCTCGATGAGTGCTGCATCCAATACGTTATTCATTCTAACCGAGCCTGCAAGGATGTCGTACATGTCGGGTATTATTTTGATGATGATTTTCTGTTCTGCCAACTGATTGATGATGTCATTGATACGGTGGTGCTCGGAGGTTTCTATGGCAATGATAACCTCGTCAATGTGGTATTTTTCGATGATTTGAGGCAACCCTTCTACGGTGCCAAGGTTAGGTATCAGTTTTTCCAAATTGTTGGAGCGTTTACCGTTGGCTTCGATAAATCCTAAAAAGCGGTAGCCAAGCGAACGGTTTCGTCCGGTAATTTCTTGGTACAGCTTCACCGCTTTCCCGTTTCCGCCAACAATGATAGTGTTGTACCCAAGGGCGTTGATTCGCAAGCGGTGGTTGGCGATGGTCAAAATCACCATGCGAACGGTAAGGGTGGTCAGGAGTTGTAAACCAAACAGCACTCCGAACAATTTTTGATAGCCGATTTGGTCGGTAACCACATCATCTATCAAGACGAGAAAGAAAAGAGCCACCGCCCCTAAAAAGGTTGTTACCAAACTTCGATACAACTCCGTCATTCGCGATTTGCGGTAAATATCGGAATAGCTACCCGATACAAAATGCAAAAACAACCAACCGAGCGGGATAATCAGGATGCCCCAGTAAAACTTAGACGTGTCCAATACATCCCAAGAAAAAGCGTAACCTTCTACGGCTACCTTTCGGTAGCTGAAAAAGAGAGTCCATGTAAATACGGCAGCCAAGTAATCGAAGAGCGTGTATAAAGCAACACCCACGACTTTTGCGCGTCTCATCACCGTTAGCCGGTCGAGTGGCACATCGGCTACAGCCGGCGGTACATTGTCATTATATATTGTGTAGCTGACAGACAAGGTTACTTATTTTAAAGTTGATACAATATTTTCACATTATCCCAAAAAAAAGTGGCTTGGTCGAGGTCTTCGTTAAGTTCTGCTTTAAAAATCAACTGTATTTGATTTAACCCTTGTAGATTAAATGCCGATACGGTTTCGGTCAGGTCTATATAAATCTTGTTCCAAGTTTCTTTCTTGTTGACATACAATTGCGGCAACGCTGCTCCATTACCGCTGTTATTTGTTCCTATTAGAGAGACCAAAAAAGGTTGATCGCATTTGTAATTCATTTCTAAATAGACCGCCATTTTGTTTCCGGGCAGGATAAATTTATCTAAAGTGCCGATTTCAAACTCCGTATTCGCACCGCTTAGGGTAAGCATGGCAGAACGGGCACCCTCAAAGACGTTGTTGGGGTGGGAGGTTACCGTAAGCAGGCTAATTTCGGGGTTGGTATCGTTAAAGCTGTTGCCGACTTCAAAATCGGCATTCAACGCAAAAGCGGTATTGCTTGTATAACGTATTAGGCTGGAGCGATTGACGTTTTGTAAGGGGCTGAGTTGAACGGTAAAGGTATCGGGAGCGTAAAAAGGGTAAATGGAACGGGTATTGGAAATGCCGTTGTTCATGATGCCGGCCCTCAACACAATTTGCGTAGTCCCTTCTTCCAAGATGGGTACCGATGCGGGCAATTCATACACGCCCAAAGATTGCGAATTGGCAAACACCCATACATTTTTGATATTGACAGACGCAGTGCCCTGTTCGCTTTGGGTCAGCAATTGCATACCGGTAACATTGAGGTAAGCGGGCATGGTTTCGGATTTAGTGCAACCCGATATGAAGAGGAGCATCGAATAAACACTACAAAGCAACACAAACAGTTTTGTGTTCCAATGAGCCGAGATATTTGCCTTTGTATTCAATGTACGGATGGGTTGATTTGAAAAATAAGGGTTAGTTGTTTGCAAGATGGTTATTCCAACCTCTTGGTAAGCAACTCGCTGATGATTAGTTTAAGTTTCCATTTACCTGCTACTTGTTCATTTCTTCCATTACTCTGTAAGCCAATTGCATAGAGCGCAATCCATCTTCAATAGGCACCTCTTCGGGGGTATTGTTCAGAATGCTTTGAGCAAAAAGTGTCAACTCCATTTGGATAGCGTTAACGGGTTCAATCGCAGGTTTATCAAAGAGCAGAAATTTGGGTGTATCGGTTGCATTGGGATAAATTTCGAGCGAAAGAAATTTTTCTTTCGGCTGATCGGCTAAACTGACGATTTCTGTTTGCTTTTCGAGAAAGTCAATACTGATATAGGCATTGGGTTGAAAAATGCGCGTTTTGCGCATTTTCTTCACCGATAACCGGCTTGCGGTTAAGTTGGCCACACACCCTCCGGCAAATTCTATCCTCGCATTGGCAATATCGGGGGTGTTGGAAATCACCGATACACCGCTTGCCCTCACCTCCGCCACTTCATCTCTGACCAACGTCAGCAAGATGTCAATATCGTGTATCATTAAATCCAATACCACCGAAACATCCGTGCCACGCGGGTTGAACTGTGCCAACCGGTGTGTTTCTATAAACTTTGGTTGAAGTTCCAATTTCTTTATCGCCAAAAAGGCGGGGTTAAACCGCTCAACATGCCCTACCTGTGCTTTGATTCCTGCTTTTCGGGCAAGCAACACCATTTGTTCGGCCTCGGCAACCGTGCTTGCCAAGGGTTTTTCGACAAAAATGTGCTTGCGATGTGCAATCGCCAATTGTGCGGTTTGGAAGTGAAAAGGGGTGGGCGTAACAATATCGGCAACATCAATAGCGGCCATCAGGGTTTCGGCCTGCTCAAATCGCGGAATGTCGTAGTCGGCAGCCGTGCGGATGGCATTCTCCTCGTCCGGGTCGTAAAACCCTATTACCTCGTATTGAGGTATTTCCTTCAGCAGTTTGAGGTGAATTTTTCCGAGGTGTCCGGCACCAAATACGCCGACTTTGAGCATACCGTTTTTTCTGGATTGGTAAAAGAAGCGCAAAGTTAGCATTTTATAGACTGCTTAAATGCAGAATGACCTGCAAAACAACGTCATCTTGCCTGCATCCACCCGATATTTGTTCTACTATCCAAACTATTGAGTAATTTTGTGCCCGTTTATAGAACCAAAAGCATGAAAAAGGTCGCCTTTTACACATTGGGTTGTAAGTTAAATTACTCCGAAACCTCGGCAATGGGAAGACTCATGCAGGAGCATGGCTTTAGCACCGTTCCCTTTCATGAGCAGCCCGATGTATATGTCATCAATACCTGTTCGGTTACTGAAAATGCCGATAAAAAATGCCGTAAGGTCATCAAAGAAGCCCTCAAGTACTCGCCCGATGCACGGATTGTAATAGTAGGTTGCTATGCGCAGTTAAAGCCGAAGGAAATAGCCGGTATTCCGGGCGTAGATTTAGTATTGGGTGCTTCCGAAAAATTTAACATCCCCCAACATCTTTTGCAACTGACCGACGAACGGAAAGGAAGCTATGTGGTAAGCGATATTAAATCGGTTGACTTTTTTGTCAACGCCTATTCTTCGGGCGAGCGCACCCGTTCGTTTTTGAAAGTGCAGGACGGTTGCGATTACAAATGTGCCTTTTGCACCATCCCCCTTGCACGGGGTAGCAGCCGCAGCGATGCCATCGAAAACATCGTCCGTAGTGCCCAAGAAATTGTGCAACTTGGGGTTAAGGAAATTGTGCTAACAGGGGTCAATATTGGCGACTATGGTAAACAATTGAATGTTACCACTGCAGAAGAAAATTCATTCCTCGACCTCATCAAAACACTCGATGAAGTGCCCGTACCACGTATCCGTATTTCCTCCATCGAGCCGAACCTGCTGACCAACGACATCATCGCTTTTGTCGCCCAATCAAAGCGATTTATGCCCCATTTTCACATCCCCCTTCAATCGGGCAACGACAAAATACTGCGACTGATGCGCCGCCGCTATGTGCGTGAACTCTACGCCGAAAGGGTCGCCACCATCAAACAACTCATGCCGCATTGCTGCATTGGGGTAGATGTGATTGTTGGTTTCCCCTCCGAAACCGATGAGGATTTTTTAGACACCTATAATTTCCTCAACCAACTCGATGTGTCGTATCTGCACGTGTTTACCTACTCCGAGCGAGCCAACACCCACGCCCTGACTATACAACCCACAGTACCCCTACCCGTCAGACAGGAACGAAGTCGAATGTTGCACATCTTATCGGACAAAAAACGCCGCTACTTTTACCACCAACATTTGCAAACCGTCCGCCCCGTGTTGTTTGAAGCCGAAACCAACGGTCAATCCATGCACGGCTTTACCGACAACTACATCAAAATCGAAACCACCTACGACCCGTTGCTCGTCAACGAAATCCACCCCGTTTCGCTAGAAAACATTAATTCCGAGAGCCTGATGGAAGTAGAAGTAATGTCATTAGGGGTGCATTAAATCCTGCATAGTTGATGCTCTTTGCATTTCACTATCGTTCCAATATCAGTTAGTGCCTTTAAAACAAACTATGCTCACCCACCTTTCCACAAGTCCTCCGCGTGCTTTCCAAGTTGCCTTAGCCGTCTTAGGTTGGTTTGCCATTCTCGCCCAGTTTTACATTCATACCGTCACCTTACCGCTACCGATGTTTGAGTCCATCATCCGATTTTTCAGCTTTTTCACCATCCTGACCAACCTCTCAGTAGCCGTTTGCTTTACCGCTTTACTGCTATTGCCAACATCAAGTATCGGCCGTTTTTTTGCCAAATCGAGTACCCTCACCGCCCTTACCGTTTACATGACCTTTTTGGCTTTGGTCTATCATGCCCTGTTGCGCAATCTATGGGATCCGCAAGGCCTGCAATTGGCGGTAGATTGGGTATTACACACCATCCAACCCTTATTGCTGTTGGCCTATTGGTTGATGTTTGTTCAAAAAGGTGCCTTAAAATGGCAAACGGCTTTCTTTTGGTTGTTCTACCCTGGCATCTATTTGTTGGTGGTATTGGGGCGCGGCGGCCTTTCAGGATTCTATCCCTACCCATTCATCAATGCAGTGGAATTGGGATACAGTCAGACCTTCCTCAATATCGGAGCATTAGCCCTTGTCCTTTGGGTTTACTCGCTATTGCATATTGGGGTTGGGAAGATGATTAAGCGGAAAGAGGGGTAATTCTTATACCTTAAACTTGGGGTGATGTGTCATCAACAGGTTTTCCATGATGTCATACACCTTTTGTTGCAGGGCGGGAATATCAGCCTCGGTCATGCCTTTTGTGTCTATGGGGTCGGCAAAATAGGCAGACATCGTACAAGGGCGCATCGGCAATTTTTCGTTAGGCAACAGGTCGTTTGCCCCTATGATGACAAAAGGTGCTACTGGTATCTGCATTTCAATGGCTATTCTGAAGGCACCGGCATGGAAGGGTAGCATTGGTTTTTCCATTTTTTTGTTGCGTGTCCCTTCGGGAAAAATCATGACCGATATGCCGTGTTTGGCATGTTCCAACATTTGTTGCATACTTTTCCGGCGGCTTTCGGGGTTGTCGCGCTCCACAAAAACCGATACTTTACTGAAAACATAGCCCATCAGCGGCATTTTTCTCAACTCGGCTTTGGCTAAAGGGGTGAAATTATTTTGTTTAATCGCGGCGTTGACCAATAAAGCATCGCCCATAGAAGTGTGGTTGCACACAAACACATAAGATCGGGTTTTAAGAACCTTTGGGTTTTCGTGAATATCAAATCTAACCCCGGAGAGTGCTCCCCAAGTTTTCATCCATACCTTATTATAGCCCAGCATATACTTAAAACCCCGCCTGCCCAACATGGAGGCGAAGGTGTAAACCACTACGGCAACCAAAAGCAAAAGAAGGAAAATTAAACCCGACCAAAAAGTATATAAATACCGAAGAATAACCATGTGTTTAATGTATTGTTTATGGATGACGGATGTTGTTTACCTATATCATCAAACCTCATCCCCCAATATTCCCGCTCAATAAGGATGTTGGTTGATGTAATTGCGTGAGTTGTTCGCTGACCTGCCAAAAACGGGCAGCTACTTGGATATCGTAAGAAATGGAAGACGATTTAATGGACTTTTTGGTATCGAAATATTTTCCCGTAACCCCTTCCACCTCAGGCGATGAGGCAAGAAAGATGCTTGTTTCGGCACCTTGTTCTGCGGTTCTGATAAAGGGTTTCAAAAGTGGGAAGCCATATTTCACCCACCAAACATCGTTTTCTTTTTGTCCAAAATTGGATTTGACCACACCCGGATGCAGACAGTTGACCGTAGTGCCCCCTTTGGGCAAGCGGCGGGCAAGTTCGTAGGTAAACAAGATATTGCCCAATTTGGAAAGTCCGTAAGCCTGCCACATATTAAATGACTTTTCTGCTTGCAAGTTGTCAAAGTCCACCGAGCGGACAAAATGATGTGCCCCCGATGATACGTTGACGATGCGCGCATGGGGGGTAGCATTGATTGTTTCCAACAGCAAATTGGTCAATAGGAAATAGGACAAGTGGTTACTCGCAAAAGTCATTTCTATCCCGTCCTCGCTAAGTTGTTTCTCCGACATCAGGATTCCGGCATTGTTGAGCAATACATTTATAGTAGGGTAAGCCCCGATGATGGTTTGCGCGAGCTGCCGGATTTGCGTTTGCGATGAGAGGTCGCAAAGGTGGAGGTCAATGTGGTGGTTAGCACTTTGTGTTATTGTCTCTTTTTGTGCTTGTTCTCCTTTTTGCGGGTTGCGGCAAACCATGACGATATGCGCTCCTTGCCGCGCCAAGGCAATGGCAGCAGCCTTGCCTATTCCGGAGTTGGCACCGGTGATGATAACAGTTTTTCCTTGCATGGAGGGTTACTTAGGATTCAAAATACAAAAGGAGAAATCTTTGTCAGTTGTAGAGAACTGCGGTTTAATTGTGGTCAAAGGTAATGATAGTTGCCCCAAATTCGTATTTGTGGTGGTAATCATTCGTATAATGCGCCGCTTGCGGGTAGCTGCGCAACAGGTTAAAAATTTCGGTGCGGAGTTTTCCACTCCCTTTTCCATGAATGACTGCCATTGTTTTTTCCTTATTTTTGATGGCTTCCAACAGGCTTTTTTCAAATGCCCGAAGTTGAATATTGAGAATTTCGCTGTTGGGGAGGTGCTTGTAGGAGGCTTGCAGTTTTTCAATATGCAGGTCTATCACCCGTTCTTCAGAATTAAGGTTAACGCGGTTACTATTCCCCTCCTCTTTGTTGTCGTTTGCAAGCAACATATTGAGCTTTAATTCGGCAGGGTCAACAATAAGGGGTTCGGGTTTGGGAGGCATTTTTTCGGTTGGGTTGCCAATTTTGTGCAAGACCACAAAACTATATGCCAAAGCATTGGGAGGCAACAACGGTACGGGATGTGGCGGATTTCGCAACATTTTAGCTTTGGGGGTAATGATTTTTTCAAAGCTAAGTGGGGAGGTTTCTTCGCTTTGTATGGCTTTCACCTCGCCTTTTATTTCTAAGCTGAGGTATTCGTTGAGCCAATCAAACTGCACATCATTGAGGATGATGGCTTCGCGGCTTGGCAGGGTCTTGGTGATGGAGAAAAACACTTCATCGTCCAACACGGCTTCATAGGTAAAGGTTATTGCGCGAGGGGTATTGTTGGTAAGATGCACTAAGAAGTAATCAATAATGCCGGAGTTTTGGTAAAACGGCTGCAAGGCAAGGTGTATCCCCAAGTCAGGGCCGGCATCTTCATACAAGTGCATACCCATTTGCAATATTTTCTTCGCCGCTTCTTCTTTTTGTTTTTTCAGTTCTTCTGCCGTAGGTGGCGGTGGGGCTTTAGCCTTTTCGGGTTGCTTGGTAGCAGGTTGTTTTTCTAATCTCAAGCGCGCCTCCATAGATTCCAACAATTCTAAATGCTCGTTAAAAACAGGAATTTGGTCGCCGTCTGATAAGCGGACGATGACCGATTCGCTGTCAATAATTCTGGTTACCTTACCTGTTTCATCGGTAAAAATGAGTTTGACCGAATCGCCGAGTTGAAAGTGTTGTTGCTTTTTTTTAGACATTGTATCGTAGGTGAGTAGGGGTGATGAGTGCGATATGCCGTTACCGATCAACCAATTAACGTTTCATACACAAAACCCCCAATGTTTGTATTTAGTTTTGGGATTACCCGAATTTGTTGGATAGACGATAGACTTAAGACTGGAGATATTAGATTTAAGACTTTAGATATTAGATCGGTGATAAAGGTAACATAAACAACACGGTAACCCTGATTTCTATAAAACAAAAATTAGTGGTCAATAGTAGTTTTAGACTTTGGACAAAATTTTGTTAGCTATTCAGTAAAAGAGGCAGTACAAAGT
>CALCIK010000173.1 GCA_937907475.1 uncultured Bacteroidota bacterium
TGAATTGTGAATTGTGAATTGTGAATTGTGAATTGTGAATTGTGAATTGTGAATTGTGAATTGTGAATTGTGAATTGTGAATAGTGAATAGTGAATTGTGAATAGTGAATTGTGAATTGTGAATAGTGAATGGTGAATTGTGAATGGTGAATTGTGAATGGTGAATTGTGAATGGTGAATTGTGAATGGTGAATGGTGAATGGTGAATGGTGAATAGTTAGCGGCTAATAGCGAATTAACAATTCACCATTAACCATTAACTTGTGCGGTTTTTATTTATCTAATATTCTGAAATGACATACATCATGAGTTATTTGCGAATTGCGGCTATATTTGTATTGATAGTAGGTTTGGCAGCTACTGCCTATATTGGTTTTCATCGCGCTCACTATCCGAGTGAGTTGGTTTTGAAAAGGGACGTTTTGCGCCCTGACGAAGGTCATTTTCTTGCCCGTACTTATCCTGATTTTACGCTTGACTTGGATGCATACGCC
Source organism: uncultured Bacteroidota bacterium (assembly GCA_937907475.1). Taxonomy (GTDB): domain Bacteria; phylum Bacteroidota; class Bacteroidia; order Chitinophagales; family UBA2359; genus UBA2359. The sequence goes on from CALCIK010000173.1 coordinate 495, forward strand.
AAAACGATTACCAAAACAAAACATCGGGACGAATTGGCGACTAAAAACAGTGCAACCGATTCGCCTTGGAACTTGGAAGGTCCGACCAATATTGGCGGGCGCATCAATACGATTGCGGTTCATCCCACAAATAGCGATATCATTTATGTGGGTTGTGCAAAAGGGGGCGTGTTTAAAACGACAGACGGTGGGGATAACTGGTTGCCGATTTTTGACGACCAACCGTTTTTGGCAATCGGTCATATTGCGCTCGACCCGGTTAACCCCGAAATTGTGTATGTCGGAACGGGTGATGTGAATATCTCAATTACGTTTGCGGTTGGGAATGGGTTATATAAAAGCATTGACGGAGGTGGTACGTGGACAAATATCGGGCTGGCGGAGGGTAAGGTTATTTCAAAAATAAGGATTAACCCCCAAAACCCAAACGAAATCTATGTGGGATGTATGGGTAACCCTTATGTGCGAGACGGCAACCGTGGGCTTTACAAAACCACCAATGGCGGCGGTAGCTGGGAGCAAGTGTTGTTTGTTGATGACGATGCGGGGGTAATTGACTTGGTGATGAATCCTCAAAACCCCAATATTCTATATGCCGCTTCGTGGAACAGGGTGCGCAACAGTCAAGAGTCGATTGTAACGGGTGAAGATGCCAAGATATGGAAAACGACTAATGGCGGCGGAACATGGGAGGTGCTGACAAACGGACTTCCTACGGGTGTTTTGAACCGTATTGGATTAGATATTTTACCCTCCAACCCTAATGTTTTAGTCGCTGTGTTTGTTGGTGAAGATAGCCGATTGCTCAATGTTTATCGCACCGATGACGCAGGTGTTAACTGGGTTCCAATTACCACTCCCGATTCGTTTTCGGGCGATGACCCCTTGGGAGGCTTTGGCTGGTACTTTGGCAAGGTGAAAATCAACCCACTGAACGACCAAGAGATTTACCTGTTGGGTGTGGACTTGCACAAAACAACCGATAATGGCGCAGGTTGGCAATTAGCAACGCCGGAATGGTGGATTTACGATGTTCATGCCGATAAACATGCCCTTGTTTTTACAGAAGAAAACTCGATTTTGCTGGCTACCGATGGCGGTTTGTACCGTTCAGATGATGCTGCGGCCTCATGGACAGACATAGAGGACATTCCCAATACGCAGTTTTACCGCATCGCCAATAACCCCCACCAACCGGGAACCTATACCGGCGGGGCACAAGACAACGGAACCACATCGGGAAGCATCGCCGCTATGAACGATTGGGCTAGAATATATGGAGCCGATGGTTTTCAGCCTGTTTACCACCCCACAGACCCCAATATCTTTTATTGCGAGATGCAAAATGGAAGCATTGTCGTTACGACTGATGGCGGCGATAGTTTTTCGGGATGCAATGCGGGAGTTGACAATGAAGACCGCACGAATTGGGATACTCCTTATATCATGAGTTCGCATAACCCCGATGTATTGTACAGGGGTACTTACCGAGTGTATAGAAATACGACAGGACCCGATGAAACATGGGAAGCGATAAGTCCCGACTTGACGGATGGGGTTATCTTTGGTAATAATTTTCACAATGTAACTACTATTGAGGAGTCACCCTTTGACCCTGCCTATTTGTATGCGGGTACATCGGATGGTAATGTTTGGCGAAGCAGTAATTCGGGTGGTGATTGGGAAAACATCAACGGAATACTTCCCGACCGTTATGTTACATCAGTTCAATGCTCGCCGAATATGGAGCAGGTGGTGTATGTAACGATATCGGGCTATAAGGGCAACGGGTTTTTACCCCATGTTTTCAAGTCTTTTAACAATGGCACTGCCTGGGAGGACATCAGTTCCGATTTACCGCCGATGGGGGTCAACGATATTTGGGTAATGCCCGATGTGCCTCAAGATACGGTGTTGGCCGTTGCGACAGATATTGGGGTATTTGCTTCGGTAAATGCCGGATTTAGTTGGGTTCGCTTAGGCAACAATATGCCCTACGTCAGTGTGTTCGATATAGCCTACGACCCTGTGAACCGCCGATTGATTGCCGGTACTTTTGCCCGCTCGATGATGACTTTCCCAATCGACTCGCTGTTATTGCCGGAAGTGGAAGAGCCTATCGGCATAGAAGATATTGCGCTAGCCTCTGCCCCACTCTCTTTGTATCCCAATCCTGTGCAGAATTTCCTTACTATCCGCCTGCCCGAAGTTACGTCTGACGAATGGGTAAGAGTTACTATCTACAACATGCAAGGACAGTCGCTATTTACCCAACACCTGCCTGTTGTTGACCAACAATGCAATGTTTACCTTGAGCAACTTCCTCCGGGGTTATGTCTTGTGGAGGCGGCTACTTCCGGTAAGACGTTTAGGGGGAAAGTGATTGTCTATTGACGATTTACGATTTTAGATTTACGATTGACTATTTGCCGATTTGACTATTGCCCATTGACGATTGCCTTACGCCTAACAACTTACAACTTACGCCTAACAACTTACACCTTTAATAGGAACAGACATGGATATTCGCAACTGTTTAGTGCTTTTTGTTTTGGTTACCTTTTTTGCCTGTGGAAATCAAACCTCTGCCCCTTCCAAAGAGGAATCGAGTAAAACTCCTGCTGCTGAAAGTGCTTCATCAGGGGTTAAGTCAGTAGTGGAGGGAGGGGAATCTTTCTTTGTTACTTCAAACGGCACCAAAATACCCAAAGCCGAAAAAGGCATTACCATCGTTTCCGAAACCGGATGGACAAAGCAGGAGATGGATTTTCAAATCAGCTACTGCGGGCAAATGATGCAAAACCAAAAGGATATTAACGGAGATGTTTTTTGCAAATGCTTTTTAGATAAGATCCAATACTTCTACGAGCCGATTTATGCCAGCGAGGCTTATACCGATCAGGTGAAATGGAATAGCCAATGTATTGAGCTGGCGCAACGGTAATTTACAGTTTTAGACAAAGACTAAAGACACTAAGGACATTAAGGACTGAAGATTTATGACTTTGGGCATAAGACCATAGGTTTAAGACAATTAATCCGTCGTTATTTTACTTTAGTGGGGGTAAAGTAAAATAACGGGGTTGCTTATTTTACTTTGGAAGCCGGTAAATGTTCATTTACCAACTGTGCTTTGCTGAATAGATTGTTTCAGAATGGGGTGTTACTTCCAAAACTGCCACCATTTTTTAGGCTCTATTTTGTTGATTTCGCTTATTTTTAGGGGGTGCCCTTTCATGCGAACATTGGGCGGGGGGCTGCCTGACATGCCGTTAAACAACACTTTTTGTTTTTCGACTTTAAACTCCGCAGGTAAGTTCATGGGATAGTAGCGCATTCCTTTGTCGGTTTCTATCAAAAAAGTATTTCCCATTAACACGATTGTACCTTTTATATTGGTTAGTTTGGTGGTATAGCTAACTTCGGCATATTCCATGTTAGTGGTTACGGTAGCATCGGAGGGTTTTTCTTCTGTGTTTATATGCGGCTTGTTAGTGCCCTCTTCCGTTGGTTTGGGTGGGGGCTGTACATTGTCAGGAGTGTTACGGACGAAAATTTTGGTGATTTCAAATGGTGTGCCTATCATTCGCACATTGGGGGGGATGGCAAACACATTACCGCTAACGGTAACTTGCAATCCGTCTTTTTTATACTTAGCATCCAAATTGCGGGGCATGTATCGCTGACTGTCGTTGTCGTCAGGAACGAGCGTGTATTGGTCTGCCACCAAGGTAACGGTAGCATTGACATCGGTAATAGTGGACACAGGGGCTTCTTTTTGAGCAAGGGCAGAGAGGGAGGTAAACATCAGGAATATCCACATCATTGGGATAAGGCGAGCGTGTTGTTTCATGGTTTATTGGTTATTGTTTGTGGAGATTGGTAAACTGTTAAGTGGCTTAGATGTTAAGATGGGGTTAAAGTTACAAATGATTTACGATTTTAGACTTTTAGACTTTAGACATAAGACGAAAGACTTAAGATTTACGATTGGATTGCAGATTGCGATTGCACTTTGCATATTGTAGTTTGACTATTACCTATTGACAATTGCCTTGCACTTTCACTTTTCACTATTACCCTATATCTTATGTCTTTCGTCTAAAGTCTATTAAAAACTGCGTTGTTTGTTTTTATTCTAACTAACTTTGCCTTATAATACTTAATCTATGCTTCGCCCCCTAATTTTATTATTGATAGTATTCTTACAATTGCCAATCAGCATACAGGCACAAACTAAAGTTGTTAAAGGAATTGTTACCTCAACCGATGACGGCAGCACTTTAGTGGGAGTGAATGTGGTGGTAAAAGGAACGTTTAAAGGCACCACTACTGACCTTGATGGTGCATATACGATAAGTCTTGAAGCGGGTGAAGATGCTTTAGTCTTCTCTTATATCGGTTATATCACCCAAACCATTCAGGTGGGCACACAAACCCAAATTAATGTTGCCTTAGTGCCCGATACGGAACTATTGCCCGATGTAGTGGTGGTGGGTTACGGCATTCAGAAAAAAAGCGACCTTACCGGTTCTGTAACATCGGTTCGTGGAAGCGACCTAGTCAAGATACCGTCTTCATCACCCGAACAGGCATTACAAGGTAAGGTGGCAGGCGTTCAGGTTTCGAGTGCATCGGGTGCGCCGGGAAGTGTGCCAATCGTTCGGATTAGGGGTGTAGGAACGCTCAACAATGCCGCCCCGATTTATGTGGTGGATGGGGTCATTTTAGAAGACATTTCCTTTTTGAGCAGTGCCGATATTGAGTCGATGGATATTTTGAAAGATGCTTCTGCTACTGCTATTTACGGTTCGCGTGGAGCAAATGGGGTGATTATGATTACCACTAAAATGGGTAAGGTAAGCACTGACGCTTCGCCTACTATTTCCGTTTCTTCCGAAGTTAGTGTGCAACATCTTTCCAAAAAGATAGACCTGTTGAGTGGAAAAGAATTTGCGCAAATTGTGAACGTTATCAACCCAGGCACATACAATAATATAGATGCGGTCAAAGAAACCGATTGGCAGGATGAGGTATTTAAAACCTTACCGCTTTTGCAAAACCACCATATTTCGCTCATGGGGGCATCGGGTAAATATAGTTATTACCTTGGTTTAGGGGCTTTCTTACAAGACGGGATTGTTCCCAAGTCGTCCTACAAGCGATATTCTTTAAAACTGAACAATACCTACGCAGTAACCGACAATATCAAATTAGGCATCAACATCACCGCATCGCCCGAAAGCAAAGAAAACGAAGCAGGGGTTATTGGTATGGCTTACCGCGCATGGCCTTCTTCCGTTCCCTTCCTGCCCGATGGCAGTTTTGCCGAAGTAGGGGGTGCCGGAAATCCTTTGGCAGCAATTGAATACAACAATTCTACTAATAAACGATTGAGAGTAGTTGGTAACGGCTTTGCAGAAATTAAGTTTCTTAAACACTTTCTGTTTAGGAGCAGTTATGGGATAGACCTCATTCACTCCAAAGATAAAAGTTTTACCCCTGCCTACTTTGTCAATTCCAGCCAAAGCAATGCCCTCAACGACCTTTCTATTAAAACCATAGACGACAACAATTGGCTACTTGAAAACACACTTACCTATAATGCTGAGTTGGGCGATCATCAACTCAATCTGCTCGGAGGGGTTACCGCTCAAAAAAACACGCGCCAAGAATTTAGTGCTTCTATCCAAAACCTCATCGGCGATGACCCCGACTTGTGGTATTTAGAAGCCGGCGACCCGAACTACTTGATTGCCGGCAACAACGGCGATATTACCTCTATTGCATCCTACCTTTTCCGTACAAATTATACGTTCAAAAGCCGCTACTTGCTGACTGCTTCCTATCGTATTGATGGCTCTTCTAAATTTGGCCCCGAGAACAGATGGGGATACTTCCCTTCATTTGCCTTAGGATGGAATTTAATGAACGAGGCGTTTATGGGCGAGGTGCAAAACATCAGCAAACTCAAACTTAGAGGGAGTTGGGGTATTATCGGCAACGAAAAAATCAACTGGAGAAGACAATACTCTTTGGTGAGCAACAACCAAAACACTGTTTTTGGAACGGCAGAAGACCTAGCCATAGGTGCTACTTACGGCGTGTCGGGCAACCCTGCTATTCAATGGGAAAACACCACACAAACCGATATAGGGCTTGAACTCGGACTTTTGAAAGACAAGCTAAGTGCTGAATTTGACTATTACCACAGAATCACAGACGGCATTTTAGTAGAACTGCAAACCCCGGGACACATGGGTAACGGCCCATTTGCCACCGTTACTTTCAACGCCGCCGAAGTGCTTAATTCCGGACTTGAAACAGCCCTATCGTGGAAAGACAATATCGGGAACATGAAATACGCCATCGGTGCTAATTTTACCACCATCCATAACGAGGTGCTCAAACTAGGTGCCACTACCGGTGTCGGTTCTTTTATTTCAGCCGGCCCGCTTGGCAACGGACAATTGATTACCCGTACCGAAGTAGGGCAACCGATTGGTGCTTTTTACGGCTACCAAGTAGCAGGGGTGTTTCAGAATACTACCGAATTGGAAAACAGTCCTAAGATATTAGGTCAAACAGTCGGCGACCTCAAATTTGCCGACCTCAATAACGACGGTATCATTGACGATAAAGACCGCACCTTTATAGGCTCTTATATCCCTGATTTTATCTACGGTTTTAACCTCAACCTCGGCTATAAGAATTTCGACTTGTTGCTTGATTTTAACGGACAAGCGGGGAATGAAATTTACAATGGTAAAAACGCCGTTCGCCCCGATCTTTACAACTTTGAAGCGCAAACACTCGACCACTGGAACGGTGAAAACAGCAGCAATACTGAACCTAGACCCACTGCCGGAGGTTATAATTACGAACCTTCTGATTATTTCATACAAAGCGGATCTTTCTTTAGGCTTCGCAGCATCACACTCAACTACAATTTGCCCCAAAACCTGTTGGAAAGGATTAAAACAAAAGATGCCAATATCTATTTGCGAGGCACAAATGTCTTCACCCTTTCCCCATACACCGGCTATACTCCCGAAATTGCCAACAGCAACGCCCTTGCATCGGGCATTGACAGCGGTATCTACCCCATCACCGCTATTTACTCGCTCGGCATTAACGTCAGTTTCTAACCTCCAAAGCCAAACCGTATGAAACAACAATACACCCCCCGCTATATTCTGCTCATCGCCTGCGCTCTGTTATTGACCATTTCTTGCAAAAAAGACTTTTTGGAAATTGCTCCGCAGGGCAGTTTAACCGATGCTTTCTTTCCCAATTCTGCCAACGATGCGCTCTTGGCGGTTAATGCCGTTTATGGCAGTCTGCACAATTGGAATTACCATTCGGGCGGGTTCCCCATCTTAGACATCTTGTCGGACGATTCACACAAGGGCAGCAATCCGGGCGATGCCGCAAGGTTGGTTCTTTTTGACAATTACCAGTTTACCGCTACTGCTTCCGACATTTACCCTTGGTACAGTGCGATGTATTTGGCAGTCAAAGCCGCCAATGTGGTGATTGAAAAAGTGCCTGCTATCAACATGAACGAAGGTTTGAAAAGCCGCTATATTGCCGAAGCCCGGTTTTTAAGAGCGATGTTTTACTTCAATTTGGTGCGCACCTTTGGCGACGTGCCCAAGGTAACGACCGTCATTACCGAAAGGAAATTGGCCCGCTCGCCCAAACAAGAGATTTACGATGAAATCATCCTCCCCGATTTAATCCACGCCGCTCAGACCCTGCCCGATAAAACCGGATATGGTACGGACGAAGAAGGACGCGCCACCAACTTTGCCGCCAAAGCATTATTGGCAAAAGTCTATCTCTACCTTGGAAATTATACGTTAGCCGAACAATACGCCCTCGAAGTCATCAACTCGACTCAATACGACCTGATGCCCGATTTTGCCGATGCTTTTTCGGTAAATGGTCAATATGGGCAAGAATCAATTTTTGAAATCGGTGCCCGCCCCTTTGAAAGTTCCGCACAAGGCGGTAATCAATTTGCCAACACTCAAGGGGTTCGCGGTGTACCCAATAAAGGATGGGGATTTAACCGTCCGAGCATGAACCTCATCAATACTTTTGAAGCAGGTGACCACCGCAAAGATGCTACGGTTGTCTTCCTCGGCGAAACCATAGACGGCGTTTTTATTCAGGGCGATCTTTCAACTCAAGATACCATTTATACCGATGCCACCAACACGGCCATAAAAGAAATAGAAACCTATAACCAAAAAGTTTGGACACCCGGTTCAACGACTGTCGAACAATGGGGCTACAACATCAGAGTCTTGCGCTATGCCGAGGTATTGCTCATTGCCGCCGAAGCGAGTTTTAGGAATAGTAATATTGCTCAAGCCCTTGACTTTACCAATCAACTCCGCCAAAGAGCGGGTTTATCTCTCCTCACCTCCATCACTCTCAACGATATTTTCAAAGAGCGAAGAGCAGAGATGGCGATGGAAGGCGACCGCTTTTATGACCTCGTCAGAACCGGACAAGCGGCCGAAGTCTTGGGTCCCTTAGGGTTTCAAACCAACAAACACGAGTTGTTTCCGTTACCTCAAAGTGAAATTGATTTATCGGAAGGCACCCTTTCTCAAAATCCCAATTGGTAACTCCAATTATATTTTCTAACACATTTATTTACCTTTCAAATAAAATTAAAAAATGAAAACAAATTTGTTTCAAAAGTTCCTTTTACTACTCTTAGCAGTAGGTGTAATTTCTATCGCCTCCTGTAAAGACGACGATCCCACTCCGTTGACCCTTGCCAGTTTAATGGCAGGCAGTATTGACCTAAACGGAGCTACCGCAGCAACCAATGTGCCGATTAACAGCAATATCGTTGCTACTTTTAGTACAGATGTGGATATGACAACAGCCACTACTTCTACCATCACCCTAAGTGCCGGTAGCACCAACGTAACACTTGGCATTACCACTTCAGGCTCTACCGTAACGCTTGACCCCAACAACGACCTTTGGGGCGGTGCTGAATTTACCTTGACTTTCAACGGTCTTAAATCAACCGATGGCGAAGTGATGACCACTAAAACCGTAACCTTCAAAACAGCCGGTATTGGTCTTTCTACTCCTCCTCAAGCAAGCAGCCAAGTGCTTTACTTGCAGTTGAACGGCGACATTACCGACATTACCGGTAATGCTACACAGTCTTACGCTCAAGTTAGCTACACGGCCGACCGATTTGGTAATGCAGGTGGTGCAGCAAGTTTTAACGGTGCTACTGCTGCCGGTAACGGCGACATCGTAGAATTGAGCGGAAGCCAATTCGTAACACCTTCTACCACCATTAGTGTTTGGTTTAAAGCTGCTTTGGACGACTATACCGCCGGCAGCAAAATCATGTTTGGTATTGCTACCGAAAGAGGCTACTTTATGGAAATGGGTGGCGAAATGAATTGGATGAAATTTGCTACCAGTCACATGGTAAGCCCCGACCCCAACAATCACTACTTTGGTACCGCATGGACGGACCCCAACGGCGATGGACAAACGAACGAACAAGTGTTGTACGATTACAATGGCAGTATCCAAAACTTAGTGAAAGATAACTGGCATCAATTGGTGATGACCCATGATGCTGCGAGCAGTGTCAAAACCATTTATGTTGACGGTGTTAAAGTGATGCAAGTGGATCTTGATGTCAACGCTACCGAATGGGGATTGAAAGATTTGAAAATTGCCGACAAAGCTGACGGAACAGGTGAAGCTATTGCCGGTATTGACCCCAAACTTACCCTTGGCTTTATGTGCAGCAGAAACAATACCGCTACCGGTTGGTCAAACTACGCAGAAGCTACCAACACCTTCAAAGGTGCATTGGACGATTTCCGTATTTTCAACAAAGCACTTACCGAATCGGAAGTGGCTACATTTTACAATGCCGAAAAACCCTAACAGGTTGTGCTGAATAAGATGATTATTGAAACGCTGTCAGGGGTCATATCCTTGGCAGCGTTTCTTTTTTATTTACGATTTACGATTTTAGATTTACGATTTTAAGACGTTAGATATAAGACGTTAGATTTGCGATTTTAGATTTAAGAGAAAAGACCATGGACATAAACTGATTTGTTCCTAAAATTCGTCTTTTATGATTTCCAGTTTAGGTTTAGAAAGGACATCCGTCATCTACATAAGCAAAATTCCCCTTTTCCAAAAAGGGGCTAGGGGGATTGCTACAAAGGAAAGAGCCATTCTATTAGGGTAACATACTTGAGAACACACGCATAAACGTGGAACAAACATAGATTTTCTACTTTTTTACCTACTTTTGACCACCTATGTTGGGGGAGTAGTAAATGATTGCTAATTTGATGGTGCTCTTCATCTCTGCTCATATTTTTTATTTCCTTTCAACTGCTACTATTCAAACCAATTTATGTTCAAATATCCATTAATGGCAAGTTTCTTAATCACCTTATTCTTCCTAAGCCATTTTTCGTGCAGCAAAGAAAAGGAAGCTCTGTTTATTCAATATGTTTCGGTTGGTGATATGGGGTTAGACCTCTTTAATGCCGATATCAATACAGATGTGCCGATTCATCAACCCATCTTAGCGAATTTCAACTTGCCTTTGGATACGGTCAGTGCCCGCCAATCTATTAGTTTGATTGCCAATGGACAGTTAGTGCCGGTGATGATTACCTTTGGTAATGACATCAGGACGATCATACTTTCGTCAAACACGCATTTGCTCAATAATCAAAAATACCATGTCAACATCAGCAGCCAACTGAAAGCCGGTAACAAAGCATCTTTCGATGGGATTGATGTGGCTTTTACCACTGTTGCCACTACTTTAGCGATAGATACCTTGACCTTAAATAACGGCACCACTTTGCTGACCTCGGCTAGGGTAACCGATGCGCCACTCAACCTAAGTGTGGCTATTCATTTTACCAAGCCGATTGATTACAGCACACTCAACAGCACTTCCGTCCGGATTGCCAAGGCGGGTTTTGATGCCCCCATCTCCTTCTCTCTTTCGCCCGATAACCAAACCCTTCACCTCACCACCACCCAACCGCTTACCCATTTCGAGAAATATCAACTTTCTCTTTCGTCCACCATTCTTGGTTCTGATGGGTCGGTGTTTCCGGGGTTTAACAAGGAGTTTTACACCGCTATTGATCTCACAACCAAGTTTCCACTATTGTCGGACGAGGACTTGCTGACCGAAGTGCAAAGACAAACGTTTAAGTACTTTTGGGATTTCGGACATCCGGTCAGCGGCCTTTCTCCCGAACGGAACGCCACCCCTAATGTGGTTACTATCGGTGGAACGGGATTTGGGTTAATGGCCATTTTGGTGGGCATCGAACGGGGCTTTATTACCAGACAAGCAGGTGTGGAACGCCTGCAAACCATGTTCAACTTTTTAGCGACTGCCGACCGGTTTCATGGGGTATGGCCGCATTGGATGAATGGTGCAACCGGTAAAACCATACCCTTTAGTCCAAAAGACAACGGTGCCGATTTGGTAGAAACTTCTTACTTAGTGCAAGGGATGTTATGTGTGCGCCAATACCTGAACCCAGATAACCCGACTGAAAGCCAACTCATCACCCAAATCAACGACTTGTGGCATGGTGTGGAATGGGACTGGTTTACGCACGGCGGACAAAATAAATTGTACTGGCATTGGTCGCCCAATTTAGGGTGGGAAATGAATTTTCCGATAAACGGCTACAACGAAGCATTGATTACCTACTTTTTGGCGGCGGCATCGCCCACCCATTCCGTCGAAGCGGCTGTTTACCACAACGGCTGGGCGCACAACGGCAGTATTGCCAACGGGCAATCTTTTTATGGCTATACTTTGCCGGTTGGCTACAATTATGGCGGCCCTTTGTTTTTCGCGCATTACTCTTTTCTGGGAATCAACCCAACTAACCTGAGCGATCAATACGCCAACTATTGGACACAAAACCAAAACCATACCCTCATTAACCGCGCCTATTGCATAGACAATCCCAAAAACTTTGTGGGTTACAGTAGTCAGTGTTGGGGGCTTACCGCAAGTGACAACAATGGTGGATATTCGGCACATTCGCCAACCAACGATTTGGGGGTCATCACCCCTACTGCCGCTATTTCGTCTATTCCCTTCACACCTGAATATTCCTTAGAAGCCATTCGTTTCTTTTATTACACCATTGGCGATAAAACATGGGGTGAATATGGCTTTTACGATTCCTTTAACCCGACACAGGGTTGGTTTGGCAAATCCACACTTGCCATTGACCAAGGCCCCATCATTATTATGATTGAAAACTACCGCAGCCAACTGCTGTGGAATCTCTTTATGTCTTGTCCCGAAGTGGATGTAGCGATGACTAAACTGGGTTTTACCAACTAAAAAAACAACTCCCCTACTATGAATAACTCCTTGATTGTGGTCTTTGCCTTTTGCTTAGTAATAATGAGTTTGGCAAAGCCTGCCTTTGCTCAATCATCGGCCGATAAGAAAAGTTTTTTTATCGAAAAACTCCTGCAAGATATGACCCTCGATGAAAAAATCGGACAGATGACCTTGTTCACCTCCGATTGGGCGGTAACAGGCCCTACGATGCGCGACACCTATAAGCAAGACATCAAAACGGGTAAAACGGGTGCTATTTTTAATGCCTATACGGTGGACTATGTGCGCGAATTGCAGCGCATTGCCGTAGAAGAAACCCGCCTCAAAATTCCACTCATCTTTGGGTACGATGTTATCCACGGTCACCGAACCATATTTCCTATACCTTTGGGACAATCGTGCAGTTGGGATTTGAAAGCCGTTGAAAATGCCGCCCGCATTGCGGCATCAGAAGCATCGGCAGAAGGGCTGAACTGGACATTTGCCCCGATGGTGGACATTGCCCGCGACCCGCGATGGGGAAGAATTGCCGAAGGCGCAGGTGAAGATACCTATTTGGGTTCAAAAATGGCATACTCACAGGTTAAGGGGTATCAGGGCAATGACTTGGCAGCCAACAACACCATCGTTGCCTGTGCCAAACACTTTGCCGCTTACGGTGCTGCCGAAGCGGGTAAAGACTACAACACCGTTGAGTTGAGCGAACACACGTTGCGCCAAACTTACCTGCCTCCTTTTAAGGCCTGCCTCGATGCCGGTGTTAAAACCTTTATGACCTCCTTTAACGAAATTAGCGGTGTGCCCAGTTCGGCTAACCCGCTCCTGCTCAAAAAAATACTAAAAGAAGAATGGGGGTTTGATGGCTTTATCGTAACCGATTATACCTCTATTAACGAAATGGTGGATCACGGTTTTGCGGAAGACGAAAAACATGCCGGAGAGCTTTCGCTCAACGCCGGAGTGGATATGGATATGCAAGGGGCTGTTTTTTACAACTACCTCAAGCAGTCGCTTGATGAGAAAAAGGTAACGATGGAATCCGTCAACGAAGCGGTCAGAAGAATTTTGAGTATTAAATACGACTTGGGCTTGTTTGAAGACCCCTACCGCTACTGCAACAAACAGCGCGAGCAAACCGAGTTGATGACCCCCCAAAACCGCGAAGCAGCACGCGAACTGTGCCAAAAGTCTATCGTGCTGTTGAAAAACGATAACAATGTGCTTCCCCTCAACAAATCGGGTAAAATTGCGCTGATTGGCCCGCTTGCAGACGACCAAAGAAACCTTATTGGCAACTGGAGTGCAGCAGGTGATTGGAAAAAATCGGTCAGCGTTTTGGAGGGCTTTAAAAACAAATTGGGCAATAAGGCTACGATTTTACATGCCAAAGGTGCCAACCTCACAGACGACAAAGACCTGCTCAAAAAACTGAACGACCACGGCGGCGACATCAAATCCGACTCCAAAACGCCCGAACAACTCATTGAAGAAGCCCTAGTCATTGCCAAACAAGCGGATGTAGTGGTGATGGTGCTCGGCGAAAGTCAAGGCATGAGCGGTGAAGCTGCCGTTCTAAGCAATATAGACCTACCGGCAAGTCAGCAACGGTTGTTGCGGGCCATACATGCAACGGGTAAACCGGTGGTATTGCTGTTGATGAACGGACGGCCGTTGACCCTAAGCTGGGAACATCAAAACATAGCGGCGATTGTAGAAACTTGGTGGGGCGGCACCGAAGCCGGAAACGGCATCGCCGATGTTGTGTTTGGCGATGTGAACCCTTCGGGCAAACTCACTATAACTTTTCCGCGCAATGTGGGGCAAATACCCATCTACTACAATGCCAAAAACACCGGCCGCCCTTATGATAACAACGACAAATACACGGCTAAATATCTCGATGTGCCGGTAACCCCACTCTATCCTTTTGGCCATGGATTGAGTTATACCCAATTTAACTACTCCAATCTACAGTTAAGCAGTGCCGAAATGAGTGCTTCAAACGAGTTGAAAGTGTCGGTTACCGTTAGTAACAGTGGCAAACGCAACGGCGAGGAAATTGTGCAGCTATACATCAAAGACCATGTTGGCAGCATTACCAGACCGGTAAAAGAATTGAAAGGCTTTGAAAAAATAGCCCTTAAAGCCGGTGAAAGCAAAACCGTTACCTTTACCCTGACCGCCAACGACCTTGCTTTTTACAATGCTCAAAACGTTTTTGCCGCCGAACCCGGCATGTTTACCATATACGTGGGCGGCAGTTCTAATACCGAATTGAGCGCATCGCTTCAATTGCTTCCGTAGCCTCTTCGGGTTACCGGCTTTTATGAATGTTTCTCACATGAAACGCTGCCTTTGCCTGCCCCTAAATCCCCTACCCCCTAGGAATGGTGAAGGTTGGGAGGGAGGCTGTGTTTTGAAAACCTGTTAGGCTTGTAAATACCCCCTCTACCGCACTATCGCCACCTTCCCTCTTGCCAACACTACACTGCCGCTGTTCACTGTGTTCCCGCCGTTGCTGCCATAGTCGCCGTTGTCAGTGTTGCCGTTGTCAGTGTCCCCACTGACGACACCACCCCCACCCCCACCACTCACCACATAAATATACAACCCCGCCGGCAAATGCGCCACCGAAATGGTTTTATTGGTTTCCCCTGCGGAAAGGGTGGTTTGCAGGATGGTTTGACCGGTTAGGGTGAGTAGGGTTAGTTCTACTTCGCTGCCTTCTGTTACCCCTAAATCCCCGACCCCCCAGCCCCCAAAGGGGCAGAGATGGTCAATTCATAAAATTATTCACGGTTAACTTTATAGTTATTTGT
>CALCIK010000174.1 GCA_937907475.1 uncultured Bacteroidota bacterium
CGCTAAAATGGGGTATAAAAACGCCGCATAAGCGACAATTTGGTTTGCGCCCATTCGTCCTTTCATCCAAAAATCTACAAATCCAATAAATCCCAATTCAGATAATGGGGATGAACGGTTTTTTCTTTCATCAAAAAAATCCTCAAATCCATTAATCCAATAAAGCCAAATACAAATGGAAAAGGAAAAAATAGACGATGCCCTTACCTACAAAATAATAGGATGTGCCATGAAAGTACATTCATATTTGGGCAATGGTTTTCAGGAAAAGATTTACCAAAAGGCATTAGCCATTGAATTTAGTAAAGCAGGTTTAGGGTTTGCAAAAGAACTCGAAGTGCCGATATTTTACGAAGGGGAAGAAATAGGCACGAGAAGAGTTGATTTTTTAGTAGAAAACGAAGTAATGGTAGAGATTAAAGCATTAACTAAATTAGAAGACGTGCATTTGGCACAAGGGTTAAATTATTTGGTAGCTTATAAGTTAGACAAGGGGTTGTTAATAAATTTTGGTGCAAAAAGTTTAGAAGTGAAGAGGTTGAGACACCCATTAAACAAAATGCCAAATACTATTCCCAACAAATAAATCAATAGTCCTAATATAAGTAAGTCTAATTAGAGGGATATAAATAGTTGTGGTTGCATTCTGGTTAGCATAATACTTTTCCGACAATGCAAGCTTGAAACCCCAATAACATAGATTGAACAAGATAAATCTCAATGACAGACTATGACAAGAAGTTATTACTCTAATTCAATTTCTGATTTCTTGTTGGACAATGATAGCAAAATTCTTGGTCAGCTATGTTTACTTCACAGCCATTCGCTTGAAGATTTACAGAAAAACGCTTGGGTTAAGCAAATCAAGATTTTAAAAGAAGCTCTTAAACCTTTTGACAAGGGACAAATCTATTTTGAATTTTCTATCCCACGAATGGGAAAACGCGCAGACAACATTTTAATAATTAATGATCTTATTTTTGTTATAGAGTTCAAGGTTGGTGATACTTCTTTTCAGAAACATGCAATTGAGCAAGTAGTTGACTACTGCTTGGACTTGCAAAACTTTCACGAAGGAAGCCATAAGGAAATACTTATTCCGCTATTGGTTTCTACCAAAGCCGAAACAGTCTGCAACATCTATTCATCAATTAACAATTTATTTGAGCCATTAAAAGCAAATCAGCAGAACTTAAGCGAAGTGATTTCACTCTCACTAACTCAAAGCAAAGGCAGACAAATAAACACAACAGCTTGGGAGAATTCAATTTACAAACCCACACCAACAATCATTGAAGCTGCACAAGCACTTTACAAAGGGCATAATGTAAAAGAGATTTCACGACACGATGCTGGAGCAATCAATCTTTCAAAAACTACTGATTGTATAAACAAAGTGATTGAAAAAGCGAAAGCCATGAACAAGAAATCAATTTGCTTTTTAACAGGTGTTCCAGGAGCAGGAAAAACACTTGCTGGTTTGAATATCGCAAACGAAAGAATGAAGGCCGACAAAGACGAACATGCAGTTTTTCTTTCAGGAAATGGCCCTTTGGTTGATGTTTTGAGAGAAGCACTTACAAGAGATTCTGTCCAATTCGCAAAAGAAAACGGAGAGCCATCAACAAAGCGAAAAGAAAAAGAGAGAGCTGTAAAATTCATTCAAAACATTCATCACTTCCGTGACGACAATATAGAAACAGAGAAAGCACCAATTGAAAAAGTAGTTGTGTTCGACGAAGCGCAGCGTGCTTGGGCAAAAGAGCAAGTCTGTTCGTTTATGAAACGCAAGAAAGGTGTTGAAGATTTTGATATGTCTGAACCAGAGTTTCTTATTAGTGTTATGGACAGACATAAAGACTGGTGCACCATTGTTTGTTTAATCGGAGGTGGACAAGAAATCAATACAGGAGAAGCCGGAGTTTCAGAATGGATTACCGCGTTGAAAATCAATTACCCTAATTGGGACATTCATTATTCAAATCTTATTTCTACAGACAACAATTATTTGTCCGATAACGATTTAAGAAATTGGTTGCAAGCAAACGCAACAGAAGAACATGAACTGCATCTTTCTGTTTCAATACGTTCATTTCGTTCTGAGAAAATATCTGAACTGATACATGAAATACTTGAAACTAACGCTTCAAGAGCTATGCAACTCTTCTCTGAAATTAAATCAAACTTTCCAATTTACCTGACAAGAGATTTGGATACAGCTAAGAAATGGTTGCGACAGCAAGCAAAAGGCAGCGAAAGAATTGGACTTGTTGCAAGTTCAGGCGGCAGAAGATTGCGACCTATCGGAATTGATGTGAAGAATGAAATATCTGCACCTAATTGGTTTCTTAATGACTCCGATGATGTTCGTTCATCAAACTATCTTGAGGAAGTTGCAACAGAGTTTGATATCCAGGGTTTGGAAATTGACTTTGTGTGTTTAGTATGGGACATCAACTTTCATTTTCACAATGGGAAATGGCACTACCAAAGATTTGAAGGCACGACATGGCGACAAATTCATCAAGTAACTGAAAGAGGTTACCTGATTAACACCTATCGAGTTTTGCTAACAAGAGCCAGACAAGGTTTGATAATTCTTGTTCCTAATGGTGACGACTTAGACAAAACCAGACCGAGAAAAGTTTATGACGAAACATTTAACTACTTTCTATCTTGTGGCATCACAGAAATTTAACTGACAGCTTTGGGACATACAGGAGCAAGCACAGAAACAAAAGCCTCCTAAAGAAGCAACCGCTTTTTTCTAAACAGCCTTCAGAAATTATCTCTCCTCCCCCTAAAAACAATTAGGAAAAGTAATACTCCCTGGATGCGTAGCAAACTTCAATGCAGTTGTACGCGGGTCGCAAGCCAATAAATCTATGGATTGGTTGGTGAGTTTAACATTTTCAATCAACTTGCTGTATCGCGAGGCGAATAAACCCAAACCACCTTCGATGTTGGAGTATTCCAAGATGACTTGGCTGGAGGTTACACCAAATTGGGCAAAGGTAACGTCGTTATAGATTTTCAGGTCGTTGCTGCCGGCGTGGATGATAAAGTCAAAATCTTTGAAGTAGCGACGTTGCACGGAGTCGGTATTGGATAAGTTTTGCAAAAGGAAATTAAAGAATGCTTCTACGTTCAAATCATAAGTTACCCGTCCTGTTTCTATAGAAGTTTCGCGGTCGAGGTTTGAAAACACGTTCCATTTTAGGGTTTTGGGTAGGGTAACAATTGAACCGTTGTCATCAATGCGTTGCTCGTCGTATTTCACGATTAAATCCATATCGTAAATCCCTACATCGGTAGAAGGCGACCACCGCATCGTGTAGTTTTCGCTGATTAAACTTACATCGAAATCGGGGTCGGGTCTGATGGCATCGAAATCGTCTATTACCGGTGTTTCTGCGGTAATCACATTCCCTTCGGGCGTGGTAATTTCAATCCTATATGTATAGGTAGCGTTTAGCGCAGCACTTGTTTTGTAGAGAAAGTATGGATTAGAGGCAAACAACCCTTCCTCTTTTACCAACCCTTCATCTGCGGCATTGACCTTTTGCATGACATGGGTTTGTTTCAGGTTGTTTTGAGCATCAAATGCTTTTAACACCACTTCGGCAGGGGGATTGTGGTAGAGCGAATCTGCAATAGGTGCAATTTCTAAGGCACTTGTGTTTTCGCTCAAAAAAGCTTTGTTGATGCGGATGTATTGGTTGGTTTGACCTTTGTCGAGCAAACCGTAAACGATGGTGATTTCTTTCCAATCGGCTGCTACATCAAAATCGGTACTACAGGAATTTATCAAAAAAGAAAAAGCTAGTAAAATGCTTAACAGGACTTTGGTTCGGGGTAAAATAAATTTCTCCATTGGGCTAAACTTGTAATTTTGCATCAAAAGTACCTGTTTCGGCGGGATATTTACACTACTTTAACGTTTATTAGTATTTTGCAACCCAATTGACACTTTTCTTGCTCACCGTTACAATATACTTCAAACATGTCCACCTACAAACGCATAGATGTAAAAAGGGTAACCACTCACGTATTACAAGCCATGAAAGAACAGGGCGAAAAGATAAGCATGTTGACGGCTTACGATTTTTCGATGGCTCGTATTGTTGACGATGGCGGAATTGATATTATTCTCGTAGGCGACTCTGCGTCTAATGTTATGGCGGGACACGAAACCACGCTTCCCATCACCCTCGACCAAATGATTTACCACGCTTCTTCTGTTGTCAAAGCGGTTAAAAGAGCACTCGTAGTGGTTGACCTTCCGTTTGGTTCTTATCAAGGAAACTCTAAAAAAGCATTGGCTTCTACGATTAGAATTATGAAAGAAGCCGGTGCTCATGCCATCAAGTTGGAAGGGGGTAGAGAGGTGAAAAATTCTATCAGCCGCATTCTAAGTGCCGGAGTTCCGGTGATGGGTCATTTGGGTTTAACCCCACAATCCATCTATAAATTTGGAACCTATACGGTCAGGGCAAAAGAAGAAGAAGAAGCCGACCGCCTGATTGAAGATGCCAAACTGTTAGAGCAAATCGGCTGCTTTTCGATTGTTGTCGAAAAAATACCTGCCAGTTTGGGTGAAAAGGTGGCAAAAGCGGTCAGCATTCCAATCATCGGCATTGGTGCAGGGCATTATGTTGACGGGCAGGTGTTGGTGCTTCACGATATGCTTGGCATAACCCAAGATTTCAATCCCCGTTTTCTTCGCCGGTATCTTAACCTTTATGGCGACATCAAAAACGCTGTTCAAAACTATGTCGAAGATGTCAAGATAGGCGACTTTCCAAACGACAAAGAACAGTATTGAGCGATTTGATGCCCTGTTTTGCAAACCACTATCAAACAAGAAATGGTCATCCCCAAGATACTCGTTGTACGTCTTAGTTCTATTGGCGACATTGTTCTGACAACCCCTGTTGTGAGATGCCTTAAACAACAATTACCTCAGTCCGAAATCCACTTTCTCACTAAGCCACAATTTGCCTCCATTCTACATCCCAATCCATCTATTACCAAGGTTCATCTTTGGCAAGACAACATTAGTCAAACCGCTCAAAGCCTTAAAACCGAAAACTTTACCCACTTCATTGACCTCCATAACAACCAACGAACTTTACTCTTAAAATGGAAACTCGGTATTCCTGCCCGGTCATTTAACAAATTGAACTTCCAAAAATGGTTGATTGTGAACACCAAGTACAATATCCTTCCTCCTTTGCATATAGTGGATAGATATATGGAAACAGTGTCTTTCCTAAATGTTCAAAACGATGGAAAAGGACTTGATTTTTTCATTCGACCAAACGAAGAGGTATTTATTTCTACCCAATTCCCGGTGATTGGTTCAAGTCCTTTTGTGGCTATGGCAATCGGGGCGGCACATGCTACTAAATGCCTGCCTTTCCAAAAATTGTTGGTGATTTGCGAACTTATCAAACTCCCCATTATCCTTTTGGGTGGGGTAAGTGATGTTGAAATTGGGCAAAAACTATCACACAAGTTGCCGAAACAGGTAATCAATGCTTGCGGTCTTCTCAGTTTGCAACAATCTGCATCGGTCATCAAGCAGGCGGTAAAAATCATCACTCCCGATACGGGGTTAATGCACATTGCCGCTGCATTTAACAAACCCATCATTAGTATTTGGGGAAACACTATCCCGGAGTTTGGGATGTATCCCTACCTCCCCAAGCAAAACCCTGCCAATTTTGTCATGGCAGAGGTAAAAGGATTACCTTGCCGTCCATGTTCTAAAATAGGATTTGATACTTGCCCCAAAAAGCATTTCAGATGTATGGAACTCATAGATGAAAACTATGTGGCAGATTGGGTAAACGAGTAGCGTGCAATAGAAGTTTGGTTTGCTCCCGCAGATTACGCTGATTTTCGCTGATAATTTTTTCAAAGAAACCAAATATCGTTTGATGGGATTGGGCTAACGTCAGTATTTGCCAACAGAACAATGTACCTAAATAGTTACATTTTGTTTATCTCTTTACCAAATCATTCTTACTTTTGCCTTTACAATCAATATTGACGCTTTTAGTTCGCATGTATTAGGTCAAGTTTAGCCGGCATTTTTCAAAGAGCCAAATTCCCTGCTATATCAGCATTTTAAGTTTCACTTTATCAAATCCAAATTACCCAATCTTATTTATGGAACATCAATTCATCAAATGGCGCAACTTGTTAGAAATTCAAGCCTTTGGCGTTTGCTCCTATCTCGGCGATAAAATGGGTATTCCTATCCGGCATATCCGGCTCTTTTTTGTCTATACTTCCTTCTTAGCACTCGGTTCTCCTGTGTTCGCTTACATGGCGATGGCTTTTATACTCAACCTGCGAAACTATGTTCGCAGTAGTAAAAAAGTTTTAACCAACCTCTAATTTTCCAAAACAAACTACCATCACCAAATTGGCAACTCATGTCTAAGCGAAAAGAACTCAAAAAGCAAAAACAAGCCTCTTCTTTTTCAAACACTCTTACCCCCATCAACAAAAATCTTTGGATGGCTATAGGGGGATTATTACTTTTTACTCTAATTATTTACATCCCCTCCATTTCCAACGAACTCATCAATACATGGGACGATGGACTCTATATCACCGAAAACCCATTCATCAAAAACCTCAATGCACAAAATGTAAAAACCATTTTTACCGAACAAATAGCTTCTAATTACCACCCTCTTACCATCCTTTCCCTTGCCATAGATTACCAAATTTCAGGGCTTTCTCCCGAATGGTATCATGTTGTCAACCTTATATTCCATCTGTTCAACACGGTTTTAGTATTCTTTTTTGTGCAGGCTTTGACCAACCACAAACACGGTTTTGCCGCTTGGTTATCTGCCGCAGTATTTGCACTTCACCCGATGCACGTAGAATCGGTTGCATGGATTTCGGAACGCAAAGATGTATTGTTCACCGCTTTCTTTTTGCTATCGCTCATATCTTACACCAGATACCTTGATCGAAATCAAGCCCCTAAATGGTTCATCCTTACCTTTGTCTTCTTTGCTTTATCGGCACTCTCCAAACCTTCGGCAGTCGTTCTTCCGCTTGTTTTGCCCCTTATTGATTATCTAAAAGGCCGGGCATTGGGTGTTAAAATGATCGCAGAAAAAGCATTGTTCCTGCCCATTTCAATAGCCATTGGTTTGGCAACTGTTGGCATTCAATCCAAAGATGCCATGCCCGAATTTGCCCGGTATTCTTTTTTCCAACACATTCAGTTTGCCTCATACAGCTTCTTGGCATACATCGTCAAATTCTTTGCCCCCTTTCAACTATCGGCATTGCATCCCTATCCTGCATTAACCAAAGGAAGCCTGCCTCTAATCTATCAGATAGCTCCCGTTGCCGCCGCACTCTTTGCTGCAGCAGTGGTTTGGAGTGTCCGAAAAACCAAACTCATCCTATTTGGTATAGGCTTTTACCTTATCAACATTATCTTAGTGCTTCAATTTTTTGAAGTTGGGCGAGCTATCATTGCCGAGAGATATACCTATCTGCCTTATATCGGAATTACTTTCCCAATTGCCATTGTCTTGAGCCATTTGCTTCAAAACAAACCTCAATTAAGAAACTCCATTTTTGGAGCAACCGCCGTTGTGTTGCTCTTTTTCAGCCTTCTTTCCTTCCAACGCATCAAAGTATGGAAAAACAGCGAAACCCTTTGGACAGATGTTATCAACAAATACCCGCGTTCTGATGTGGCTTTTGATAATCGCGGCGTTTATTACCGCAGCATCAAACAGAACGATAAAGCCATGCAGGATTACAACAAAGTCATCGAAATTAACCCCCAATATCCGTTGACCTACAACAATAGGGGTAATATCTATTTCGACCAAATGAAAGACGACCTCGCCCTAACCGATTACAACAAAGCCTTGGAATTAGACCCCGATAACGTCAAAGCATTGACCAACCGCGCCATCATTCATGTAAGGGGTAAACGCTATGACGATGCCCTCAGAGACTTCGACCGTGCCATTGAACTCGACCCCACTTTTTCGAGCATCTACTTCAATAGGGGAATACATTACGACCTCATCAACCAAAACGAGCTTGCTCTGAAAGATTTTACCAAATATCTGGAACTCGACCCTAAACACGACGGTATTTGGAACTCAAAAGGAGTGTCAAAACAAAAACTAGGGCGTTATCAGGAATCGCTGGAAGATTTTAATAAATCTATTCAGCTTAACAGCACCGTTCCTCAATATTATCTGAACCGTTCTTATTCTTACAATGCAATGGGTAATAAACAGTCAGCCTTGACCGATGCACAAAAAGCACAAAGAATGGGGTTACAGGTTCCTGCTGACTATTTACAAAGCCTGCAAAATTAAATCTACGAACCAACCAAAATACACACAATGAAAAACTATCGAATTGAAATCACGTGGGCGTTGATTTTCATGGCAATGATGCTTATCTGGATGTTCATAGAAAAACTGGCTGGACTGCACAGCACCCATATTGACAAACATGTGATTTACACCAATTTTGTGGCCATTCCGGCAATTGCGGTTTATGTATTTGCCATGTTGGATAAGAAAAAGAATTTTTACAATGGCACAATGTCATACAAACAAGGCTTTGTTTTCGGATTGATCATGACATTCATCATCACCCTTCTAAATCCTGTTACACAAAGCATCACTTCCCTGATCATTACACCCGAATATTTTCCCAATGTCATCAACTATGCAGTCAGCACGGGAGAAATGACCCAAATCGAAGCAGAGGACTATTTCAACTTGGAACAATACATTATTCAGGGAACAATCGGAGCCTTTGTCATGGGGCTGATCACCACAGTTATTGTCGCTTTTTTTGTTAAAAGTAAAGATACCGCCAACGCTTAAATCCTATTTGAACAAGGCAGAAACAAAGGACGGCATGGTAAAAGAATTTAAGTACTTTGTGGAAGGATGTAACCCATGACAAAGACAACTTCCCGCATATTAGCTATTATAGGTCAATTATTAAAACATTCGGCATTAAGCCCAATAGCAGTTACATTATTTTACCTCATCCTGACCTATTGGGCTTCGGGCTTTCCCTTTTTCTGGGATAATGTGTTGCTTGCATCCAAGTATGCCCATCATTTTTATGAACATGGGCTAGAAACATGGATCGTACCCATTTCCATAGATGCCGGACATCCCCCTTTTTATGGGCTTTATTTAGCCGGTTGTTGGAAGGTATTTGGTAAAACATTAGCCGTCAGTCATTGGGCAATTTTCCCGTTTATTGTGGGAATCGTTTGGTTTTATTGGGGCATTGCAAAGCATTTACTAAGCCCTTCCATCCTGCCTTTGGCTATGTTGTTACTGGTAATAGAACCTTGTGTTCTAACTCAAACAGTATTGGCAAGTACCGATATTGCCTTACTTTGCATGTCAATGGGGGCTGTTTATAGCTTGATTTCGGGTAAATACCGTTGGTTATTTGTTTTACTTCCGTTCATGGCAATGCTCAGTTTGCGAGGCATTATTTTATCTTTAGCTGTAGGAATTTGTCACATCATTTTCTTTTCGGAAAGAGGGAGTATTTGGAGGATGGTAAAATCAACCGCTCCCTATTACTTGCCATTCGTTTTTACTGCCGCAATTTGGTTCGTTTATCATTACCAACAAACAGGTTTTTTAACCGATAATTACAATAATGACAATTGGTCGGGGCAATATGGAAGCGTTTCATTGAGTAAGTTTATGCGCAATGTAGCAGTAGTGGTTTGGCGATTCCTCGACCAAGGACGGTTTTTTGTTTGGATTTCGGTGGCAGGAATTTTATTGTTTGCTTTTTTAAAACGTCAACAAGTAAGCAAAACTCAAAAGCAATTGATTGGGGTATTATGTTTATTACTCCTGTTCCTTTTGCCTTTTGTAGTGTTGAGGAATACCCCTATCCTGCATCGTTACTTTATGTTATTCTATCTACTTTCCGGAATTTTATTCCTTTCCTTATTACCCATCTTGCGAAACCAATATCTCCAAACAAGTCTTGTTGCAATTGCATTGCTTTCTCTGTTGAGCGGGCATTTTTGGATTTATCCGGCACCAATTGCCAATGGTTGGGATGCAACATTAGCAGTCGTACCATATTTTGAAGCTAAAGAACAAGTCAACTTGTTTTTGGAAAAAGAGGTAATTCATCCCGCAGAAGTAACCGGCGCATTTCCGATGGTAGCCGGCACAAAGTTTACCCATCTCACTGACGAAAACAAGTTTCAATTGACCGGTAAAGGCAAACAGCCCATTGAACAATCGGAATATGTTTTGTTTTCAAACATCAGCAATGATTTTACTCGCCCTGAAATAGAAATGCTGTCAAAAGATTTCGAGTTAGTGAAATCTTTTGACAGCAGGTTAATAAAAATGCAACTATTGAAGCGGAAGAAAGAAGACAGGGTTAAGTAAACACTAACCTGTTCTTTCAAAGATATTTACTTAATGGTAAACGAACCACTCCCTATCATATAGGTATCATTATAGACTTCGGCGGTATAGTTACCTTTAATAAAGCCTGAATTTTGCTCCCAATACATACAATAGTTTTCAGACTGGTTTTGGTAATCAATTGCGGCTTTGGTAGTGTATTTCATTTGTTCGCCTGATTCTCCGTTGGTAAATACGCCTGATCCCATTGATTCAACTGAAAGCACATCGCCTTGAGGGCTAATGATGCGCAACATTACTTCTTTTTTACCGGGTTTAGCAATCGGGTTGCGCAAAATATCGAAACAGACCTTGAGTTGATCGGTTCTTTTTGCTTTGCTGGTCGTAACTTCTTTACCGCTTTTTCTAACATCTATTGCGGAGCCGCTGATGTTAGCCGCTTGCATGACCGAACCACGCTTAACCGTTTGGTCAAGTTGATCTTTTTGTTCAGAAAGGGCTTGTTTCATCGTTGCCAACTCGGTTTTCTCTGTTTCCAAAGTGGCGATATTGCCTTCTTTTTCAAGTATGGCTTGCTCTTTTTCGGAAATAGATGTTTTTAAACCCGTGTTTTCACTTGTCAACTGTTGGTTTTGAAAGGTCAATGCTTCGATTTGTTTTTTGTAATCGTCTGTCGAGCTTCGCAAGGATGCAATGAGTGTGCGGGCTTGCGACAACTCTTTGCTCGAAGCATTCCCTTTAGAAAGAATACGCGAAATTTCTGCTTTTTGAGTTTCAATTTGACCTTCTAAGTCAGTCATTGCACTGGTTTTTTCAGCGACTTCCGATTTGTATTGCTCCATTTCGGCAATAGTTTTGTCAAATTCGGCTTGCAAGTCAGTTTTTTCAGTTTCTAAAGTAGTAACCGTTGCTTTGGTTTGGCTTTTTAAACTTTGATTTTTGTAGAGCAAAAATAAGTTTAACAAAAGCAATACGGCAATAATGCCTAAATACAGATACTGTCTGTTGTTGTTGTCCATTTTCATGATAGTTTTAACGTGAAATAATGACTATGTTGTTTGGTTTTATGAGGCAAATGTACGATTTTTACCTCCATGACTATATTAAACGCAGATTTTTGGGAAAAAAGGTATAACGAGCAATCTTTTAGTTGGGATATTGGTTCGGTGAGTACGCCATTAAAGGCTTATTTTGATCAATTGAACAATAAAGAACTCCAAATAATTATACCGGGTTGTGGAAATGCTTACGAGGCTGCTTACCTATATACATTGGGATTCACCAACGTTTACTTGCTTGATTGGGCTACCGCTCCTTTGGCTCAATTTAAACTTCAGCACCCTGATTTCCCCGATGAACAGTTGCTTTGTAAAGATTTCTTTACACATAACGGTCAATACGACTTAATTATTGAGCAAACCTTTTTTTGCGCCATAAATCCTAACCTACGCGCTGACTATGTGCAAAAAATGTTTGAATTGCTAAAACCCGGCGGAAAATTGGTTGGACTATTGTTCAATATCCCTTTAAATGACGACAAGCCGCCTTTTGGCGGAAATCAATCGGAGTACAAACCATTGTTTGAACCATATTTTCAAATTGAAATCATGGAAACCTGCTACAACTCAATTCCCCCAAGAGCAGGTAATGAGTTGTTTGTGAAATTGGTGAAACCCATAAAATAATCGGTCAGTCCTTCTAATCTTGTTACCAAACCATTTCTTCATTTTTCCTCAATAAAGGAATTACGTTCCATGACTGACCTTTCCAAAATAGATACCATATATATACATCCCGACATTACCCAAGCCGAAACCCTGCCCGCTTGGTTTTACCGAAGCACACAAGTATTTGACCAACTGACCGAAAAAGTATTTGCAAAAACATGGCAATTCATTGGCGATACCGGTTTGCTTCCCCTACATGATTCGGTTTACCCTTTTACCCTTTTAGAACATTGCTTAAACGAACCCATGTTGCTTGTCCGAAACCAGGACGACGGGCAAATTAACAACCTAAGCAATGTTTGCACTCATCGAGCTAATATCTTAGTGCATCATCCTTCTACTATGAATAAAATCGTATGCCGTTATCATGGCCGACGCTTTAGTATGGATGGCACATTTGAATCCATGCCCGAATTTAAAGAAGCCCAACAGTTTCCTCGTCCTTGCGATCATCTGCACCAATTCCCTATTCAAACATGGGAGCAATTCTTGTTTACCTCTCTTGACCCCAATTTCCCTCTATCGCCCGTCATCGAAAAAATGAACGAACGCATCGGTTTTTTACCCCTCAATGATTTTCGTTTTGACAACAGTAGAAGCAAGGATTATTTGGTCAATGCTCATTGGGCTTTGTATTGCGACAATTATCTCGAAGGGTTTCATATTCCCTTTGTACACAAAGACTTAAACTCTGCCTTAGATTATGGCAGTTATAGCATAGAGTTAGATACTTATTTTAATCTCCAAATTGGCTACGCTTCCAATACTGAAGAAGTTTTTACCTTTCCTTCCGATCATCCCGACTTCGGTAAATCGGTAGCCGCTTATTACTATTGGTTGTTTCCCAATACCATGTTCAATTTTTATCCTTGGGGATTGTCCATCAATATCGTCAAACCCATCAGTCCTAACCGTTCGCGGGTTTCGTTCCTTACTTATGTTTTTGACGATAGCCGGTTAAACAAAGGGGCAGGGGCTTTGTTAGATAAGGTTGAACGCGAAGACGAGTTTGTAGTGGAAGGTGTACAAAGGGGTTTACAATCCTGTGTGTATCATACCGGCCGCTTTTCTCCCACTCGTGAACAAGGTGTGCATCATTTCCACCGTTTATTGGCTGATTTTTTAACCCGTTAATTTTTGTTCCGCAATGATGAGTATTTCACTGCAAGATTTTAAATACACCACTCCCATAGAAATTCGATGGCGCGATTTAGATGCGATGAACCACGTAAACAATTCGGTTTATTTGACTTATCTCGAACAAGCTCGAACCCACTATCTGCACGATGCCATTCAATGGGATTGGCAAACAGACGGTTTGATTTTGGCAAATGTGAACATCGCTTTTAAAGTCGCCCTGATACTTACGGACAAACCCATCGTGCATGTGCGTTGTACACATATCGGCAACAAAAGCTTTACCCTTCAATGTTGTATCACCACCGTCCGCAATGACGAAACGATAGTTGCTGCCTTTGCCGATACGGTGTTGGTGGTTTATGATTACAAAACCGAAAAAACGTTGCCGCTTTCGGAGGTAAAAAGACTAAAACTCCAATCTTTTGAAGGAATGATTGAGTGATCCGGAACACCCTCTTTTCTACTCTATTATTTTTTAACCTTGTTCAGGAAATCGGTAAAGGCTGACCAATAACCGGCACTTCCGGGTGTGGTGTTCCACAAAGCCCTTGCTCCGTGAATGCCTTCTTCCTCCGGCACATACAAATCTTTTATGCCGGAAGTGGCTAAATCAAAAAACAATTTGGCTTGTCCGACCTCTTTTCTGGCTGAGGTAATAAATATGGGCTTGTGGATGTCCTGCATGGCATCTTGTATAAATGTTTCCGATTCGGTACCAACAAAATACTCGCCGGGGCTAAATGCAGCCACTGCCCGTACTTTTTGATTTTCTCCGGAAATTTTTAATGCCAACGATGCGGAATAAGAACTGCCGACTAATATGACCGGTTTTTTGTAGTTGTTATACATATAATCAATAGCCGCTTCTATGTCGGGCATAGCATTGATATAGTTTTGCATTTTACCTTGTTGTTTTGCCAATTCCGCCGTTTCATTTTTTCCGCCTTCAATCAAATTGCCTCCCGAGCGCAAGTCAACAGCAAGCACGTTAAAGCCCAGTTCGTTCAGTTTTTTGGCTGCTTCGGTGTATTCTTCTTTGCTGGAATTGGCTTGATGGCATAATATAATAGGCACTAAATTTGCCCCTTCGTGAAAAAGATTTGCGGTGATGATTAGTCCATCTTTTGAAGGGAAGGTGATTTTTTGCAATCCTTTTTTAAAATTAGTGTTGTTTCCCTGCATATCGGTTTGTTCGTTATTAGAACTTGAATCAGAACGGCAAGCCGTTAAAGATAATGCACAGATAATCAATAGCGTAAGCGTGGATTTGAACATGCTGTTGGTTTAGCTAAATGAAATGTTGAAATTGATAAAAAATGATTACTCCTTGCGACTGTTGGCAATATTTAAACATTCGCGCGACTTTGCCGGGTCTTTCGTTTCAAAAAATTGACCAACCTTAAGAAGGATTTGAGGGTCAATGCTGTAAAGGAGGTTGTTTTGTTTGAGGTAGTCGTAACATTCTTGCCCGTAATTGTCGGATTTGCATAGCTTTTCTGCTTTTTTTACCTTTTTACCCGACCCTTCGGCTTGAATATCTGCTACTTTTTTATCGCAATCGGCGATTTTTGCATTGATGTTTGTAATATCGGCAGAAGAAATTTGCAAAGCTTCTCTGTATTTGTTTTTGGCAGTAGCGTAGTTTTGGGCATTAAAGGCGGCATTGGCTTCTTCTACCAAACGGTTGTACTTTTCTATTTTTGCTTGTGATGCATTATTGGCAGATGATAGTTTATCCGAACATTCATCGGCTCTTAAACCTGCATATTCATCATTTGCTTTGTATTTTAATGCATCCAAATAGTAGTTTCGAGCATTTTCATAGTTGCCTTTGTTGAAGGCGTTGTCTGCTAAACTGATAATTTCCTGATACTTTTTAGTATAGAGTGCTTGTTCGACATTGCTTAATTTTGCCTCTATTTCGGGAGAACGCTTTTGGGAAAGAGCTTCTGTATATTTTGATTTTGCTGTTTCAAAATCAGCGGCTTGCATGGCTTCATCACCAAGTTTGACCAACTCGTTGAATTTTGCCGATGTATTATCGGTGCCAATGGGCGAAGTAGTCGTATAGATGTTTTGCGGATTCGGTTCTTGTTCGTAAATATCTAATGGCTCCACTACCACTGAATTATCGGTTTGATTGGCGGTATGCAAGGACAATCGGTTGGCTTTGAACTCCCCTAGGGAATCCATGCGAAGGGCTGTACTGACGGCATCCGATAATGATACTGTTCCGGCATTGAGAAATAGATTGCAAAGATTAATTTGCTCCAAAATTTTGGCGTTTGTTTGGTCGTAATATAGGGCTTCGTAGAGCAATTGTTTGGCACTTGCATAGTCTTTAAGATTAAGCAAGGTGTCGGCCTTTGCCATCAATTTTAATTTTTCGTTGTTGATGGTTTGGAGCAGTACGTCAATTTGTTGAATGACCAATGAATCATCGGGGTGTAATTTGAGTATTTCCTCGTATTTACCTTTGGCCTTTACCCAGTTTTGTGCATTGAATAAGTTTTCTGCCTGTTTTTCCAACATGGACAAATTGGCTTCTGCAATTTTTGCGCGGATTAGTGGAAATGCACTTGTATCGGGTAATTTTATGTTTAAAGCATTATTGTATTGTGCAATTGCATTCTCAAAATCACCCGTTTTAAGCAATTCATCGGCTTTGGTTAAATAGTTATTAAAGACATCTTCGGGTTTTGAAATGAAATATTTGTATGCAAAGGCAGTGCCTATCGCCAAAAAAATCAATAGGAGAATGATGCCGGCCCTTGCCGGTGTTGCCGGATTAGAACTTCCGCCGCCGCCCGAAAACAGGGGTCTTTTGTTGGAGGCTAACTTCTTTTTGTCCTTTTTCTTAATGATGCCGCTTGGCAGGTTATCTAAGTGAAGCCCGCCCTGAGCGTTGTTTGTGCTGATGTTTCCTGCATTGATAGTGTTTGACAGGCTTGCGGGAACGGTGGTGCCTTCTTTGATGCGTATTAAAATGAGCGAAAAATCATCGTCCCAATTTTGGAGACATAGTTCACGCATTTTATCGGCAATGGCTTTGTTGGTACTATCGGAGCCATCGCCTTGCGACAAAAGATATTTGATGTTCCGATGGTCGAATGTTTCGTAAACACCTTGTGTGCAAATCAGAAAATAGTCGCTTGTTTGAATGTCGGTGATGATGGTTACACTTGCCCATGCCGGCTCGACTCCTAAAATTACCCTCGGTTCGACAGCAATGTTTCTGCCGTTTTCGCGAAGGACGGTCAAATGGTCTTCGGTTTCGTAAATAATTTGTTTATCGCGCACATGATAAGCCCTGATGTTTCCTACCCAACCGATGGAAATAGTATCATCGGAGTTGATGTATATCAACAAAATGCTGCTTCCGATGCCTTGTTTACCGCTATGCTCTTTTATTTCATTCCATAGCTTTCGTTCTGCATAACGCAATACATCGTTCATATAAACTTGACCGATGCGTTGTTTGGGCGGGTTGATTTTGGTGATGTACTCGTAAAAACAATTACCAATCAACTGCGCTGCATTGTTTCCCCTTCGGGAAGGGCCTATGCCATCACATAAAATAAACAAACGGTTATCGGCCGAGCCTTCCTCTGAAGCAGGGAATACATAATCCAGATTTTCGGTTTGCTTGCTTGCCTCAGTTATTATTTGAGGCATTTTTATTGTCAGTTTCATAACTATGTTAAGTGTTTTCCCTCCTTTCCTGAAGCATTTCGGTCTAAAAACCCGTCATTTCAAACTCGGAACAAATCTAATCAATTCTCAAGAATTGCAAAAGGTAATTAAACACTTAGTTCGACAAGCTCACTAACCGTATAGTTCGACAAGCTCCCTAACCGAAACCATTAACCACTAACCATTAAAAACTACCCTTGCTGTTTTGCCCAACTGTCTTTCAATCCAACGGTTTGGTTGAAAACTAACCTTTCGGTGTTTGAGTCGGTATCTAAACAGAAATACCCTTTCCTTATAAATTGGAAGCGGTCGGCTAAGGTGGCATCGGTTAAACACTTTTCGGCATAGGCGGGGTAAATCACTTTGAGCGAATCGGGATTGATGACCGTGCGAATATCGCCTTCAAATTCACCTAAGTTGGGGATGGTAAACAACCTGTCGTATAGCCGTATTTCGATGGGAAGGGCATGGGCAGCAGCCACCCAATGCAAAGTGCCTTTTACCTTTTTACCGCTTGTATCTTCACCGCTTTTAGTATCGGGAAAATAGGTGCAATGCAATTCGATAACATTTCCTTGCTCATCTTTGATGGCTTCGTCGCATCGGATAATATAGGCACTTTTTAGGCGCACTTCGCCGCCGGGGAAAAGGCGGAAGTATTTTTTAGGGGGATCTTCCATAAAATCATCGCGCTCTATATAAAGTTTTTTACCAAACGGGATTAACCGTGTTCCGGCTTCGTGATTTTCGGGGTTGTTCTCGGTTTCTAATAGCTCGGTTTGATGGTCGGGGTAATTGGTGATGATGACTTTGAGGGGTTCGGTAACGACCATCACCCTTTGCGCTATTTGGTTGGTATGTTCGCGAACACAAAACTCTAACAGTCCGACATCTATCATGTTTTCCCGCCGCGCTACTCCTACCCTTTTGGCAAATTCGCGGATGGCTTCGGGGGTGTAACCTCTTCGGCGTAGGGCTGAAATGGTAGGCATTCGCGGGTCGTCCCAACCGCTCACATGACCTTCTTCCACCAACATGCGCAGGTTGCGCTTGCTCATAATGGTATAGGTCAGGTTGAGGCGGGCAAACTCGATTTGTTGTGGGCGATACATGCCCAAGGTGATCAAAAACCAATCGTAAAGGGGGCGATGCACCTCAAATTCTAAAGTACATATAGAGTGGGTAATGCCCTCGATGGAGTCGGATATTCCGTGAGCAAAGTCATACATCGGGTAAACCGACCAAGTTGTGCCGGTGCGGTGATGCGGCGTTTTTTTGATGCGGTAAATCACCGGGTCGCGCAGTTGCATATTGGGTGAAGCCATGTCTATTTTTGCCCTTAGCGTACAAGTGCCTTCTTCTAATTCCCCTTTTCTCATTTGTTCAAACAGGGTTAGGCTTTCTTCTGCCGGGCGGTTGCGATAGGGACTTTCGGTGCCGGGGGTGGTGGGTGTTCCTTTTTGTGCCGCCATTTCTTCCGATGTGGAATGGTCAACATAAGCTTTACCCATTTTGATGAGTTCTACGGCTTTTTGATACAGGATTTCGTAGTAATCTGAGGCGTAGTATTCGCGGTCGTCCCATGAAAAACCGAGCCAATGAATGTCGTCTTTAATGGAATTAACATACTCCACATCTTCTGTGTCGGGGTTGGTATCGTCATAGCGCAGGTTGCTTAAGCCCTTGTATTTTTGCGAAAGCCCGAAATTGAGGCAGATAGATTTGGCATGACCGATGTGTAAATAACCATTGGGTTCGGGCGGGAAACGGGTATGAACCCTGCCTTGATATTTACCGGTCAATAAATCTTCTTCTATAATTTCTTCTATGAAATTTAACGGGACGTTGTTGGTTTCGGGTGTGGTCATGTTCAAGGGGTGTTTAAGCGTTTTGTCTATTAATTGATACTTGATGATTGAAAGGATTAACCCAAAAAGTTTGATGAATAATTGTTCGCTGATTTTTGAGGTTAAACAAGAAGACTCCGCTTTAAGCGAAGTCTTCTTTATGAGAATAGCGTTATATTAGGCAATTCGGGTAAATTACTAAAGCCTTTTCGTGAGGTTTAACCCTTGATTTATCCAAATAGTTTCATGCCATCCAATACATTCATCACCGATTTGACGGCTATTGCTGATTGGTTGAGCAATGCTTTTTCTTCGGCGTTCAAATCGAGTTCTATTACTTTTTCTACGCCTGTTCTGCCCAAGATGACCGGAACCCCTAAGAAAATATCGCTCAAACCATACTGTCCTTGTAAGTAAACACAGCAGGGGAAGATGCGTTTTTCGTCGTGTGCAATGGCTTCGGCCATTTGTGCTGCTGCTGCTCCGGGGGCATACCATGCGGAAGTGCCCATCAGTTTTACCAATTCTGCTCCGCCGTTTGTGGTTCTGTCAACAATGGCGTTTAGTTTGTCGGCAGCCACCAATTCGGTTACGGGAATGCCGGCAACGGTGGTATATCGCGGTAGCGGCACCATCGTATCACCATGTCCGCCCATCAAAACTGCCTGAATATCTTTGGGGGAAATATTGAGTTCGGCAGCCAAGAAAGCTCTGTATCGGGCGGTGTCTAAAATGCCGGCCATGCCTAATACTCGTTTTGCATCGAAACCCGATGCGAGGTAAGCGCAATAGCTCATCACATCTAAGGGGTTTGAAACCACGATGATGATGGTATTGGGCGAATATTTGACCACGTTTTCGGTAACGCTTTTGACGATTCCGGCGTTTGTACCGATTAAATCATCGCGGCTCATACCGGGTTTACGGGGAATGCCGGAGGTGATGATGGTAATGTCTGAGCCGGCGGTTGCGGTGTAATCGTTGGTTACGCCGGTCAATCGGGTGGAGTAATAACTGATGGGGGCGGTTTGCCAAATATCTAATCCTTTACCTTCCGAGATACCTTCTTTAATGTCTAACAAAACTACTTCGTTGGCATAGTTGCCTCGCGCAATCACATCGGCACATGTTGCGCCTACATTTCCTGCTCCAATGACAGATATTTTCATGTTTAAGAGATTTGTTTAAAAATGTTTCTGTTAAAGGTGCAAAGGTAATAAAAATGGAGGGATTTTTTTTGATTTGCGATGGAAGAAAATAGACTTAAGACGTTAGATTTTAGACGTTAGATTTTAGACTTAAGACGTTAGACGTTAGACTTTCTTCATTAACCACTAACCGTTAACCGTTAACTACTAAAAGAATTCTCTTCGATATTGGTTGAATTAACTTTGGAGATTTACGATTGATGAAGAAAGACTTTAGACGTTAGATATTAGATGTAAGACATTAAACAGCACAATTCACCATTCACCATTCACAATTTCTGTCTAAGATTATAACTCATAACTCCTAACTCATAACTAAAAAATCTATTCCTCTTGAATCAACCTTGCTTTAAATTTCCCTGCTTTATTGTTTAGATTAACGACAAGCAATTTGCGAGGGGTGGTATTATCTCGAAGTTCGGAGGTGGTAAAGACTTGTTTAGCATCGGGTTGCATCACAGTCAAGTCGTCCGGGGTGGGGTTCAGTTCATCTTCGGTAAGGAAAAATCCTAAAGCATTATCGCCTGCATTTTCCAGTTCAAAGTTATCGGTGCTTACAAACAGACCCTCCATTGCTTGCTGACGGCTGTTGGCGTTGATATTGATGGGCGGGTTCAGATTTGGTTTTGGCGCGGGGGCTTTGAGGTACTGTAGTTCGTAAAAAGATTGGATAGTGCCGGGCTGATGGGCAAACAAAAAGATAAGTTGACCAAAAATACGGTGCATTACCAATGCAAGGTCTTCGCGAGCTTGTTCTAATTCTACGCGCAAATTTGTGTCAGCTCCTTCCAATTCTTGTTGATGGAGTCGTGCATTTTGAAATGCTGTTGCAAATGCCTGAACGGAGGTTAAAACGGTCGAAAGCAAAGGATACGCGGCCAAAGATATTGCCAATGATTGTACTGCAAGAAGGCGTTGTTCGTAAGTGCCCGACTGAAAAGGAGCGCGCCCGCTGTGTATGATTGATTTGTATTCGTCAGTGTGGTCTTCGTAAACGTTCTGAATTTTAATATCCCACGATTTAATCTGCGTTTTACTCAAATCGGCGGCAAGTGCTTCGACCGTTGAAGTCGCACTTTTATATGCCCCGAAATTAGCGACAACTTTAGCATATTTTGCGGTAAATGCCGTATGTATCGGCTCAAACAGCAGATATAAAGTATTGACATCGGGGTTTGTTGCGCCGTGGTAGGAGAGCTTTGCCTTGTGGTCGGCCGAAAGCGATAACATTCGCTTGAAGTTACTGCTCGTAACATTGTTGAACACATTGCGCAAATATATCCAATCCGGAGGTGATATTGGCATGGTAAATCGGTTTAATTGTGAGAATTTTGTTGCAGTCTGACATTAAAACGCATACCAAATCCAAAAAGTTTGCTCAACCCAACTTTTTTTTACTTTTTTTTTAACTCCCAGAGCTATTCCTTTATTTTTATTGACCTCCATTGTCGTTACAGACTAATTTTTTTGCTTTAACTGCCTTCTATTTTTGTTACAGACAAATTCGTTTACCTTAACTGCTCTTAATATTTACTACAGGACTAATTTTGTATCTTAACTGCCATCCAATTAAGCTACAGAGCCATCCTTTTACTTTGACTGACCTCTGGGAGTAGTTATGAGTTGTTTGCGGTTGTTGAGCTTGTCGAAACAATGAGTTATGAATGATTAAAATCTTGTGCAATTAATGCTATTCCCATTTCCTATTCCCCCCAGATAAATCTGGGGTCTATTGATGCTTTGATTGTTGAAATGCTATTGGCGTAGCCGGATAGGAAAGGAAAAGTCCCCTTTAGGAGATTTAGGGGTAAAAAGAGTATCAAATAAACATACATTGCCGGTAAACTGCTATATTACCGCTTCAATTCCAACTAAAACGATTGATGATGGCAAATCCGGTCAATATCTTTATAGCTTATGCCCCCAATGATAACAGCTATTTTGAGGCATTGCGCAATCATTTGGCGGTCTTGGAACGCAATACCAATGTCCATATTTGGTATGAGGGGCGAACTGTAATTGGTGAAAACAAAGCCGAAACTTTATCGAGAGAGTTAGAACAAGCCGACTTTATTTTGCTGCTCGTCAGTGCCGACATGGTGGCTTCCGACTTTTACCAAAACGCTTTACTGCCCAATTTGCAGCGTTTTCAACAAGATAAAGGGGTCAAGGTAATTCCCATTGTCATCAGAGAGGCGATATGGGACGAAGACCTTTTTGACAGAACACGCATCTTGCCCAAAGAGGGGGTTTGGAGCGATGATATCGGATATTGGAAAAATCCCGACAAGTTTTATGTACATGTCGCCACCAAACTGATTGAGTGGATGGATACGGAATTGGTGGCGAGGGGCTTGAAATCGGAAAAGCGCAATGAAACCCCACAAAAGCCCAAGACCAAATATAAACAAGGAAAGGTGCTATACCTTATTCCCGAAAACATGGAGTTGCTCAAGCGTCATGCTTGTTATATCAGGATTTCGCCGGAAGAAATATCTTTGGAGGAACTGAAAAAAGGACTTAAAAACATCAACGATGCTGTCATTGAAGACATCCGCATAGACAGCATCATGAAAGCCGAAATTATTGACGATACCAACGGCGAGTTTTTTGACATTGACCAAATCGGCGAACTGGAACAGCCTATTGAAGACGATAGTTATACCGAATGGCGATACAATATCACCCCTTTAAAAGAAGGTGTCCATAGCCTTGTGTTGAAAATTTCGGTCATGGTCCGGATTGCCGAATTGGATAAATTGGTTTACAAGGATGTGGTGGTATTAGACAGAGCAATCAAGGTTTCCACATTTGCGGTGGAGCAACAAAAATCTTGGCAATTTGCAGCCAATCAAATAATCCCTTTCGGGGCATTGACCGCCATGAAAGATGCGGGCGAGGAAGGTGAAACAGGAGGGCGAAAATTATCCCGCATTATCCTCCCGATTTTGTTGGCGGTAATCGCTTTACCGGCATTTGCTATGTTTGCTTTAACCAATTTGACCACTTCCATTTATCTGAAATTGGCTTATGACGAGCATAGAACCCTGCAAGACGAAAGAATAGCCGTTAAGAAAGACGGTAAATGGGGGTTTGTCAACAAATATGGGGTAGAAAGCACAGAACCCAAGTATGACAAAGTGGGGGATTTTTCTAATGGCATGGTCATGGCTATGAATAAAGGAGAAGAAACTCAAATTGCCCGAATAACTAATCAATCTTTTTGGCAAGCCCTTTGGAACCCCATTGATTACCCGATAACTGAAAATCCATGTAAGGACAAGCAATGCGGTGTAAACGGTGACTGCGTTAACGGGGTTTGTCAATGCAAAAACGGTTATTCAGGGTCGAACTGTGAAATACCTCCCTCTGCATCCGACCCTTGTATCAACATTGATTGCGGTAAAAACGGCGATTGTGTAAACGGTGTTTGCCAATGCAAAAACGGTTATACAGGCAATCGTTGCCAAACACCACCCGACAAATGTATAGGCATCAATTGTGGCGCAAACGGCGATTGTGTAAACGGTAATTGTAAATGCAAAAACGGTTACACCGGTAATCGTTGCCAAACCCCTCCCGACAAATGTATAGGCATCAATTGTGGCGCAAACGGCGATTGTGTAAACGGTAATTGTAAATGCAAAAACGGTTATACCGGTAATCGTTGCCAAACACCACCTAAAGCAACCGACATCTGTGCCGAACTCCGATGTTCCGAAAATGGCACTTGCAACCCTGTTACCAAAGTTTGCGATTGCAAACCCGGGTATTCCGGTAAAAGATGTCAGTTAAAATCAGGTTTGTGTAATGGTGTAAACTGTGGCAACAATGGCACTTGCAATCCCCAAACAGGTAAGTGCGATTGTAAAAACGGATACACCGGCGATAAATGTCAAACACCGCCCGACCTTTGTAAAGATATTGATTGTGGTAAGAATGGTAATTGTAATCCAACAACAGGTAAGTGCGATTGTAAAAACGGATATACCGGCGAACGTTGCCAAACCCCACCCGATAAATGTAAACTAATGAAATGCGGAGCGAATGGCACCTGTAATCCCCAAACAGGTCTATGTGATTGCATAAACGGTTACACCGGCATTTTTTGCCAAAACCCTCCCGACCCTTGTAAAGGGAATAAATGTAGTGGGCATGGCAAGTGTGATACCAAAACAGGTATGTGCAAATGTGATGATGGTTACTATGGGGATAAATGTCAACATGAAACCATTAAGTAAATATTTTGTGGCGTGTCCACAAATATGTTAAACTGTACGGTAGAGACAAGGCATGACTTGTCTCTATATTCCTCCATGAAACAAATCGGATAATAAAACTCGAATAATACCGAACACTTTTCTTCCGATTTGTTTTAGAAAGAGGTTGAGGGTAAATCTAAAAGGAACAGCCAATCATAAGGTAATTTCCCCAACATAAAAGGCTGATTTTGGAAGCACCACTCAAATAAATACGTACCTTTCGTTTTTTTTACCCCCATCATAAGTCTCGCTTTGTTATGAATAATCGTTTACCCTTTCCCAAGTTTTCGGCAGCCCGCCTGCATTTACCTATCATCGCTTTTTTGATGACCGTTATCGTTTTCAACCAAAACCTGTTTGCCCAACGGCAGCCCGGTGATACGGTGGTCGTTCAAACCTTTACTTATAACGACCCCAGCCCTGCCGGATGGGGCGCTCCATATACCGGCACATTTACCTTTCCTGATGGCTCGGAAACTTACGAAAAGGTGTTGATGTACCAATCCCTCAAATGCAGCCCTTTAACGGCTGCCGACCAATACCCCTGTGGGGAATGGGATTACCTCACCTATTTTGTAGTAACCAACCGCGATGGATTGTACGACTCTACGTTCAAAGTCCAGCCCAATTACACCATCAACGGCAGCACCCCCAACTTGCTTCAATATACCACGCAGCCCACCTATACGACCTACCAAACCGAGCAAACCCAAGTGGTACATACCAACACCATTTCGCTCAATACGGCAACTGTTGGAACGGGCGTAGAAAACAATCAACACGTACTCGGTGCAGGGGTTAGCACACGCCGTGCTCAATATGTTTGGCGTGCAAGCGAACTGACTAATGCCGGATTGGTAGCCGGTGATATTACCGGAATGCGCCTCAACCTGTCGGCATTAGGGGCAGAGTTACAGCATTTGACGGTAAAGATGAAACATTCATTTAAAAACCAACTGAGTGCAAACGATTACGAAACTGCCGACTTTGTAGAAGTCTATCGCCTCAATACCGCTTTTACCGCAACCGATTGGCAAGATTTGCAGTTTAGCAACCCCTTCAGTTGGAATGGCGTGTCAAACATCGCCATAGAAATTACCTATAACAATGTCCAAGCAGGCACCGACAATGCAGTTTTGGCAGAAGAAACCATCTACTCATCGGGCATATTCAGCAACCGCACCGAGTATTGCCTCGATTTTAAAGGTGCTGACTATATTAATGTACCGACCGATGCTATCGGCACTTTGAATAACGAGGTAACAATCAGTTTTTGGACGTATGGTAATCCCGATGTTCAACCCAAAAACAACTATAATCTGGAAGGCTTAGATGCCAATAACAACCGCGTGTTGAACGTGCATTTGCCTTGGAGCAACGGCAATATCTATTGGGATGCGGGTAATAGCGGCTCCGGTTCGTATGATCGCATCGAAAAAGCAGCCCTTTCCTTAGAATACGAAGGAGCATGGACTCATTGGGCATTTACAAAAAATGCCGCTACCGGCATCATGAATATCTATAAAAATGGTATCCTTTGGCATACCGGCTCGGCCAAGTTCAGAACAATGGCCGGCATCACCAAATTCCTAATCGGCATAGGCGGAAATACAACTAATCCCGATGACTATTACAACGGAATGATGAAGGAGTTTGCCGTGTTTAACAAAGCATTGGATCAAACGGCTATTGCCGCTTTACTTTATCGCACGATTGACGCGACCCACCCCGATTACGCCAACTTAATCGGCTACTATCCCATGAACGAAGGCAGCGGCAACACCTTGCCCGATGTTTCGCCCAATGCCAACCACGCCACGATGCACGGTTATCCGCAATGGAAAAAAATCAACCCTGCCCAAAACGTTTGGAACATCAGTGCAACCAATCTTCGCCCCAATGTAGTGTTTGAACAAGGGGTGTATGAGTCTGAATTCAATACCGTTATTGCCGATGAAATGGAGGAAAACGACCTTTCCTATATCGTTCTATACGGCAACCTTGGCAGTTCAGGCATTATTCAAGATGATGCCCCTAACCATCCCAGTCAGCCTACCGAATCTTTTTATGCTTGGCCCGCCAATATTTACTCCTATACCTATTTGAATGGGGTAAAAGTGGACTCCATCCTCGTTACTCCCGAAGTTACCATCGTGCGCAATGACCGGCAGTATTACAGCAACACGGTTACTTACGAAATAGGAAGGTACATTACCCCTTACGGTATCAACCTAGACCTTGGTCCCGAAGGTAAACGATGGGTGTTTGACGTTACCGACTATGCCCCACTGTTAAGAGGAACGGTTGACTTGCGGTGCGGAAACAACCAAGAGTTGCTCGACTTGAAATTTGTATTTATTAAAGGCACGCCGCCTCGCGAGGTCAAGGGGTTAAGAAAAATCTATCCCGATGGCAGCTATGATTATGCCGCAATGCTCACCAATGCCCACCTGCCTCCGGTAAATATGAACCTATCGGAAGATGCCAGCACGTTTAAAATAAAAACCCGTTCCAGTGGTCATGGTTTTGGGGCAAATTCCGAAAACTGTGCCGAGTTCTGTCCCAAGTTTCACCGTCTTCGCATTGATGGCGTTCAACAGTTTAACTGGTATCTTTGGAATGAATGCTCCGATAACTTTGTCTATCCGCAAGGAGGGACTTGGGTGTATGATCGAGCCGGATGGTGTCCGGGGGCGATGGTAAATTCTTACGAACACGAGATAACTCCTTTTGTAACACCGGGACAACCGGTCAGCATTGACTATGACATACAAACCTCTACTATGCCCTATGGTAATTACGTGATTTCGGCACACCTATTCAGTTATGGTCAGCCAAGTCATGCCTTGGATGTCTCGATTGAAGACATTATCAATCCAAGTATGGACGATATGCACAGCCGAAAAAATCCGATTTGTACCAATCCCCGCATCAAAATACGCAATACCGGCAGTCAAACCCTGACCAGCGTCTTGATTACTTATGGGGTGAAACAATATAGCGATATTGCCCCCACTTTCCCATGTTATTTCAGATGGACGGGTCAATTAGCTTTCATGCAGGAAGCAGAAGTAACGCTC
The DNA here is from genome assembly GCA_937907475.1 of uncultured Bacteroidota bacterium. Lineage (GTDB taxonomy): Bacteria > Bacteroidota > Bacteroidia > Chitinophagales > UBA2359 > UBA2359. The sequence goes on from CALCIK010000174.1 coordinate 27,388, forward strand.
CCGCTATTTAATTGGACGAACTTGAACGCCGCAAACCCCATGTTTTACGTAGAATTGAGCGAACCCAACTACGCCGTTGGTGGCGATCAATACCTCAACAACAATTACATGGAAGTGCCTTTTGCCCTGCCCCCACAGTACCAAAGCGGGTTAAGCCTATACTTCCGTACCAATGCAGTGGCATACCAAAATTCTTACACCCTCACCAACGACCAAGGTCAAGTAGTCTATACCCGCACCGGATTGACCAACAACACCACTTATGACGATGTGTTTACCCTCCCCAGCGGTTGTTATACATTGCGGTTTACCGATGGCGGTCAAAACGGTGTCAGTTGGTGGGCTGCCGCAAGTGAAGGCAACGGCTGGGTGCGCCTCAAAAATCCGGCAGGAGGTTATTATGTAGATTTTGAACCCGATTTCGGCATGGACATTGTCCATCATTTTACAGTCGGCTATGATTTGGGTGGTGAATACAACGGTATTCAATGTCTGAATACCACTTCCGTAGAACCCATTTCAAATCAAGCAGCCTTTGCCCAATCCATCAAAGTATTCCCCAACCCCTCCTCTGACGGACAAGTATTTATTGACCTGAACTTTGACGATTTTAAACCCGTGAACATCAGTGTCTTTAATGCATTAGGTCAACTTTTACATACCCAACAAGCAACCGTGCGCAATCAGGTAATGGAAGTCCCGATGCCCAGAATAGCCGGTTTATATTATGTGCAAATAGCATCAGGCTCGCAAGTACATACAGAAAAAGTAGGGGTAATGTGGTAGGCACTCTTTTCATCGGTTTAAAGCCTGAAAAGTTATGAGTTATGAGTTATGAGTTATGAGTTATGAGTTATTTTTTTGCCACGAATGCACGAATGTTTTTACTCTTCATTCGTGTATTCGTGGCTTTCTATTCACAATAGCAATGAATTGCCATTCACCACTTACCCCTTACGCCTTACCCCTTACGCCTTAAAAGAAGATCATGCTAAACAAGCAGAGTTGGGTTTATGCTGGTAAACTAAAACGTCATAAGATTGAATTGGCACACAATCCGTCTATGGGTATGGTGTATGTACGGCTCAACGGCATTCCGCTATACGAAGAAAGCATGCCCAATCAACAACAAACCAAGACCATCAGCTTTTTTATAGATGACGAGCTTTGCGTATTGACCATCGAAAAGGTTGGAGACAGATATGCTTACCGTTTCACCTCTCCCGAATACTCGAGCAGCAGTACAGCCAAAATACGCAAGTGGAAAGACCGCTTGCTTATTGTCGCCATCATTGGTGTTTTTACCTCAGTATTCGGAGGGTTTGGTGTCCCCTTTGTTTACAACATCGTTCACACCCGCCAATTGAACAATAACCTTGACATGGGCGGCATCATCACCACGGCAAAATTGGTTAGCGGTGGCTTGAAGAAAGATGACAAAAACATTTCTTTGACCTATCAATACCTGTCAGGACTTCGGCAGATTACCCAAAGTTCCGTCTTCTCTGCTTCGGATAGTGGTTATCTTGCAATTGCCAATTTGACTTCCAACACAGAAAATTTGGATTTCGAAGTGTTATACTCCGCAAGCAATCCGAATATACATCGCATTCTGCTACCTCCAACTACAAACAAAGAGTAAACATATTAAAGGAGCAGTAAAAAAACTTACTCCTTATCACTTACCCCTTACTCCTAACTCCTTACCCCTTCCAACAGTCATTTTTATACATGAGCGTACACATTGTCCCCAATCTAATTCGTCCCAATATCTATGTAGCCGATGCACCGGGAAAGGGGCGCGGGGTTTTTGCTGCTCATGCCATAAAAAAAGGCGAGATTATTGAAGTATGCCCCGTTTTGGTATCTTCAGAATTAGACCGGCAACACATTGACAAAACTAATTTGTACGATTACTATTTCATTTGGGGTGAAGAGCAAAATAATATTGCGCTTGCATTGGGTTATGGGTCGCTTTACAACCACTCTTACAACCCCAATGCGATTTATGAGGCAGATTATGAGCGCAATACTTTAACCTTTATCTGTTATACAGACATTGAAGCCAACGATGAAATTACGGTCAATTACAACTGCGATGCCGACGACGACACCCCTGTTTGGTTCGACAAATCGACACAATCTGAATAAAAAAGCTATTCCTCAACTTAATCAAGACCCTCTTTATAACCAATTATGAGAACATTCTGCTTTTTAGCTCTTTTATGGGCTTTAGTTTCGTTTCAAGCCTTTGGACAAAACAATCAATTGTTGGTTTCGGGACCCATGTTGGGGTATGTAGAACATCGCGAAGTTTTGATTTGGTTAGAGGTCAGCCCAAATGTCAACAGCGTAGCGGTCAAGTATTGGAAAAGCGATGCCCCATATTACAAAGCATTGACCAATACTTATACGGGTGTTTTGGGTCAACAGTTCAACCCGGTAAAAATTATTCTGAGCGGTTTAGAGATGAACACTTCCTATCAATACCAAGTCGTTCTCAATGGAGTGGTGCAAACAATGTCTTATCCAATGGCTTTTAATACAAAGAAACTTTGGGAATGGCGGGAAGATGCCCCCGATTTTTCGTTTATCTTCGGTTCCTGTGCCTATATTAATGAGGAAGCCTACGACCGCCCCGGACAACCTTACGGTCAGTCGACCGATATATTTAAAACCATGACAGAACATCGGTCTGATTTTATGCTTTGGGTGGGCGATAATGTCTATTTGCGCGAAGCCGATTGGAGTTCGGAGTTCGGGATTAAATATCGCTACCAACATGTGCGAAAAATGGCTGAGTTACAACCCTTCTTAGCATCAAGACCGCAGTATGCTACATGGGACGACCATGACTATGGTCCAAACGACTCCAACATGTCGTATGGATTGAAAGAAGTCAGCCTTCAGACCTTTACCGATTACTGGGGCAATAAAAATTTTGGTGAGGCTGATAACAAAGGGGTATATAGCAATTTTACTTGGGGCGATGCCGAGTTTTTTCTGCTCGATGACCGCTACCACCGATGGCACGAAAACTATCCCAAGGATGCCGTAGAAAAAAGTTTTTTAGGGAAACAGCAAATGGATTGGCTACTCAATTCGTTGATGTCATCCACTGCAAAGTTTAAAATTATTGTTTCGGGCAGTCAAATGCTAAATCCCATCAACGACTTCGAGTGCTTCGTTCACTATGAAAAAGAGTATCAACAACTCCTTTCTTTTATCGAAAATAGTAAAATTAACGGGATTTTGTTTTTAAGCGGCGACCGCCACATGACGGAAGTTATCAAGATAGACCGCCCGAATGCTTACCCCTTATACGATATTACCAGTTCCCCGCTCACTTCTCGTCCGTTTACCAATATTGTCAATCACAAAGAAGGCAACAACCCACACAGAGTTCCCGGCACTTTGGTTGCAGAGCAAAACTTTGTAGAAGTAGCTTTTACCGGTAAAGCTGCCGATCGCAAATTGGTCATTACCTGCTACAATGATAAAAACGAAAAGAAGTGGAGCCAAGAAATTTTGGCAACGGAATTGAAAGCCAAATAGCCCCGAAACTTAAATGTCAACTTGGATTTACCAACGCTTGCCAATGTTGAGGCGGAGGTAGAGGTTGGTAAAAATAAAAGAGTTTTTATCCTCTATCATAATGGGCACACGCGATACTTTAAAATCACCCTCGTCGTTTTTGACCAAACCCGCATGGACATTGATCATTGCCCCTACTTCGATGGATTTGACCATTTCGTAAAACTTTGCCCAGTCGAAATTAAAACCGCCTTTCAATTGAATTCCCGGAAACAGGTTGATTTGGTCCCAACCATACGTGATGCCCGAAGCCCCGTAAATCAAACCGTTGTTTAAAAACCAAGAAGCATTTTCCTCGGTATATCTTTCGTTTCGGGTAATGAGGTTGCCCACTTCGTTGACATCGTAAATCAACTCTAAGTAGTAGGGCTTTACAATACCAAGTGAGGGGCCATAAGAATAATACCACGAAACCTGCACACCGTTGCGTTGTCCTTTATTGGTAATGGTGTGCATCGTTCCAAAATTTAGGTTTATGGTATAGAAACTGTTTTTCTTGCCATAAATATACCCCCTTGCCGAGTTTCTTCCCGATGCAAACGGGCTTTGTTGACGGCGTTCTTTTGGATGTTTGAGGTTCATGATTTCCACCTCAATATATTTCTTCTTGAAAATATTGTTGATGCGCACAAAATTTGCCGAGATTCCATACCCATGCGTATGTGCTTTCAGGCCCATGCTAAACTCCCGTTTAAACACAATATCATCCTCCGTTAACGGTGTGGTGCCTACGACCGGTTCTTGTCCATAAGCCGAAAAACTGCTTAGTAGGGCAATGAAACTAAAGACCTTAATCAACCTGATATATTTATTCATGGCTATCGGCTAAAATGTTGAGGAGAAAATGGCAGAACAATAATAAGGATAAAATGCGAAACTGCTACTAAAACGTGTTGTGTGTAAACAATGTTTTAAGTACCGGTAATATTTACCGTTCAAACAACAGCCGGTAAACGACCAAACTGGCGATTCTTGTCCTTGGGGTAAAAACAAATAAAGCGGTAACTCACTCGAGATTACCGCTTTATTTGCTGTTTGATCAGCCTCATGAACCATTCAAAGGTTACTTTTTATACTCGCGCACTTTGCCTTCTTTCTGAACCGGTTCCTGAGTTTTTTGAGCTTTTTTGTTTTTTGAACAGCTCACGCTTCCAAACAACATAAATGAAGCCAATAGTAATACAAACAGATTTGTAACTTTAAAATTTTTCATAGAAAATTGTTTATTGTTTTAAGTTTGAAATGACAAATGGAATGATTGCAGATTTCTGCGGGAAAGATAAGAACGAAGTTGGTATGGTTAATGGTATAGCGGCAATAAAATAATTGAGATTACTTAACCTCCAATAATTCAATATCAAATCTCAATACACTGTTAGCCGGAATTGGGCCGATTGCTTTTGAACCATAAGCCAAAGCCGCCGGAATTATCAACGTGCCCTTGCCCCCTTCTTTGAAATAAGGAATACCCTCTTGCCAGCCTTTGATGACTCCTTGCAGGGGGAAACTTATTGGTTCGGCACGGTCATAAGAAGAATCAAATTTTGTGCCGTCTAACAGGGTGCCTTTGTAATGAACCGTTACTGTTGAATTAATGTCGGGTTGTTTTCCCGTCCCTTCCGTTTCGATGTAATAATAAAGACCCGATTCCGTTTTTTGGGCTTTTCCTTTCAAGTCCGAATTATCTAAATAGGCACGGATGACCGTTTCTTGTTCCTGACCACTTGCGGGTTTGATGGCTTGTTTTTCTTCGGGCGGTGTGTTTTCCATCACCTCTAACAGTTCCAAGTCAAAACGAAGCACGGCATTGGCTTGTATTTTATCGCCCATAGCGCGTTGCCCATAAGCCAGTTCGGAAGGAATGAGTAAAGTGCCTTTCGTTCCTTCATTAAACATGACCAATCCTTCGCGCCAGCCTTTTACCACCATGTTCAATGTAAATTCGATGGGGCGACCTCTGTCATAAGATGAATCGAACACCGTGCCATCGAGCAAGGTGCCTTTATAGTGTACTTTTAGCTTGCTGTTGGCATCGGCTTGTTTACCTTGTCCTTTTTGTTCGATATGATAGTACAAACCGGTTTCGGTTTTCTTGAATTTTTTGGAGAGTTTGTTCTTTTTGAGATATTGTTTAATCAGGTCGTCATCTTGTTGTGCTTGTGTTTTCTCTTTGCCCTTTTGTGCCATGACCATAGGCTGACTAATCAACGTCAACAATAACAATAAGGTGAAAGTGTGGAATAGAAATTGGATTGGTTTCATTGGAGAAAATTCGTTTTTGATTTAAAGGTTTAACAAATGCGCTTGATAACGCAACGGGATGTGTGTTTATTCTGCTACTTGTTGCAAATAAGCCTGCCAACCGGCTTCTTTGTAAAGGATGGCGGCTTGTTCGGGGTTGGGGTTTTGGTAAATGCCCCTTCCGACTATGATGAAATCCGCACCGCGTTGGGTAAATGCTATGCGTGGGCTATTGTAGGTTTGGCCTTTGTTGTCGTCTTTGGCAGCGAGATGTACGCCGGGGGTAAATTGTAATAACCCGGCATCGGTGCTGATGGGTTGTTGTGCCACAAACCCTATCACTAAGTCCTTGTTGGCTTCTCCAATCTTAGTGGCCTTTTGAATATAGTTTTCATCGGTGAGCGTATCGGCGGTGGACATTTGTGCTATAATCACCAAGCCTTTGTTTTCCATCAATCCTGTTTCTTTCAAGGCAACAATGCTACTACCTCCCGCGACAACGTGTACTGTGAGCACATCTGCCCAAAGTGGAAGATTAAACAATCCGGCGGTAAATTGTTTTTGAACCGTATTGCCGATGTCGGCAAATTTGCGGTCTTCAAACAGCAGAAAGTTGTGCTCTTTAGCTAGGCTTTTAAGTTCCTCGATAGTTTGGTGTGTGAAATCGGGCAGAATGTCCACATGGGTTTTGAGCATACAGATATGCGGGCCGGCTTGCCGCGCGATGTTCAGCAATTCTTCGGCAGTATCTACGTCTGCCGACAAGATGAGATTGCTTTGTTTGGATTCGGCAATTTGCAACAGGCGTTTGCTGACCGGAAGATGGCAAAGGTCAATGCGCTTGTTGTAGGTAATGTTTTTTCGGGGGATTTCTTTTTTGACCGGTAAATCGGAGGTTACGTTTTCCTTCACAAAATCGAGCGAGCTGTCATAAGCCGCTTGGTCAATCTTTCCCGCTTCGAGTAATACGTCGAATATTTCTTGTATTGTAAACAAGGTATGGACGGTGTATCCCATTCGGGCTAAAATATCTGTTCCGCCTTGTTTTCTGTCCACAATAGCGATGGCATGTTGTACCACTAAGCCTTCATCTTCGAGTGCCTCAATTGTTTCTAAAATACTGATACCGCTCGTAACAATGTCTTCCACCACTACACAAGTCGCTCCGGAAGTGAAATCACCTTCCACTATTTTTTTTGTGCCATGTTCTTTGCGGTCTTTTCGTTTCACCACCATTGGCGCATCGTGGGTAATGGCAACTCCAGTGGCAAAAGACAAGGCAGCATAAGGCACGCCACAGAGGTAGTCAAAGGCAATATCCTCCAACAAATGGGAAAGTTTGGCACAAATAACCCTCATCAAACTGGGATAGGAAACGATTTTCCGAAAGTCGAGGTAAAAGGGCGACATAATGCCGGTTCGGAGTTGAAATTGTCCAAACTGAACGGCGTTGATGTCGTACAGGCGCAAAATAAGATTACGATTGTTCATGTAAAATCGGGATGGTGTTGATTGTTGGGCAAAATTAGTAAAAAAGGTTGACCCAACGGTAAAACCCGGTTGCCATTGACGATAAGAATTGGATTGAATGGGAGATTAAAGGAAGGAATTTGCAATAAACTCCTTTTGAATTAGATGTTAAATGACAACGGTTGCTTTCGGAAAGGTAAAGTTTTAATAGCGTATAAGATATTTGTTGTTAGGGTAACTGATGACGAAGAATTACTTTGTTGCTTAAAGTTTGTGTTTATTTTGCCGCTATTTAAATGTTGATTAACCAATCGCAAATTTCTGTCAGTTGCTTTTCGTTGGTCAGGTTAGCGGCATTATTCATTGATGATGTTTCTAATTGTTTGAATATTTCTATTGCCATAGCTTTTTCGATTGCAGCTCCAATAAAAAATGTTTGTGGTTTCAATTTCTTTTTATCAAAACTGCTTCGTATCCTGTTCAAAGCTGAATTGGCAGTTTTCCAATGTTCGTCCGCACCGGCAGGGTCAATACCACCTTTTAATTCCCCTAAAGCTACATACTTATCGGGTTGATGAATGATAGATTGCTTTCCTATTCTTAAGTCATCTGGCGTGGCTTGTAAAACACTTAAATCTATGTTTTTGTTAACTAATGGAACGTTTATATTTAGGATTAATATTCTGTTACTTTTCTTTTTCCAATGGATTGCCTTGATACGTTTTTCAATATCTATATCGTCTTTGGGTTTATCGAGCCAAACATTTGTATCATTGTCTTTCCATTGGTATGGAATACCTGAAATGTTAAATACTGAAATAAGTGAACGCAGAAACTTCCTTTCACCTAATGAACCGGCCAAGTTTCTTGCTTTACCACCAAGTGCATCGCCTTTTGTAAGCAAATACCTGTAAACTAACTCGTCTATAAAATTCTCTCCGGCCGGTTCAAGAAATTTCTCAATCAGTCCCTTAATAGCCAAAGTTTTGTCGTCTTCTGTTAAGTAATTTAAAGATTTGTCAGATAGCCCGGAGGCAGTTAGTAAACCTACTTGTAAATCTGATATTTGTAGTAGATCTTTTGGCCTTTTTATTTGTGTTGCGAGAGATTTTAATGCTTTTGCTTCTTCTATGTAAGGAACTGCTATGTAGTTTTTTTCAATTGCCATAGCAATAAAACCTGCTCTGGTTTCTTGACGAGGAGTAATTAAATCTTCCGATGATTTAATTAAACAATTTGAGGTTATTTTTTTTGCCATAAGTAAACACATTTGCGGACTTCTGTTCTTCCATGAACGCCCATTTGTTGACTACTATTACCTTTGCCTCTAGGCAACACAAAAATCTTATTGATATTAAAGCCAAAGTTTTCAGCAAATTCGGATAAGATTAAATCAACCGGTACTTCTTCGCCTCCATATCGAACGTTATCATTAACCATTACGCAATATCCGCCGGACTTTGTAATTCTTGCCATTTCATATACTACAAAGCACATTTCTAAAAAGTAGTTTTTAACCATCCTTGCAATATTGCTGTTATTCAGCTTCTCTAATTTATTAAGTTCTGCAAGAACAGAATTTACTTCTGTCATGGCGTTAGATTTTTTGTAAACTTCTATCACTTTTTCAAAAACATCTTCTTTGCCAATAGAGGTGTAGAATTGTTTTAGATATTCTACTTTCTCTTTGTTTTCAACTGTACAAGTCAACATTACTTGTCTTAAATTTCGGACTTGTTCGGTGTTGTTATCAAGAAAAACCAATTCCAAAGCGTAGGTTCTTGTATAATCGTACCTGTTACAATATGGTGGTGATGTAATTGTGAAGTCAAAAAAGCCATCTTTTAGCTTTGGTAATTCGTTAAGACATGAACCTTCAATAATATTAACAGGATGCGATTTATGTCTGAATTTATTGGTGGGAAACTGCTCAAACAAGTTGATTATTTGATTCGGAGAAAGGTCATTTATGATTTGATTTAATTTTCCTTTGAGAGCTTCTTCAAATGAGAGAATTTTGCCTTTGTCAAATGGTTTGCCCTGTAGGTCTCTTTTACAGCGATGGTCCCATCTTAAATACTGTCCGTCTTTTCTTGTGTAACTGATTTCTTCAAGGACTGAAAAAGCAGCAAAACGCAATATGGTTTGTGTTTTGTTATCTTTGATTTTTGCACAGTAACTCAAAAATTTATTCAGTAATATCTCTGTTTCTTCTGGGAAAGCGTCTTTTGTGATTGAAATATGATTGATATGATTCTCGTAATTTTCAATTTTTGATAGGTTACTCCAAAGATCTTTCACCGCAGCCCGAAGTTCATCAAGATTAATATCATTGATGGCTTCTCTTGTTTCCATTACGAATACGCCGACCGGAAGTATTTCTACTCCATAAGTTTCCCAACCAAGTTCTTGTCCTGCAAAAAGCGTAGTCCCTGCACCGGCAAAAGGGTCTAAAAGTTTTCCCGGCTTTTTCGCATATTCTGTCAAAAAGTATTTAACTAAAGTTGAAGAAAATCCTTCCTTGTATTTGAACCAACGATATATAGGTTCGTCCTTATTAGCCTGAAAACTTACAACTTTTCGGTTAAGATTATATGCAATTTCTAACTTGTCAGATAGTCTGCTAAATAAAAGTTCGCGTTCTGTTGGGAATAGTTCTGTTGTTTTTGTCATAGGACAAAGATAGCATTATATGAGTTCATTTTTTTATCGGGCTTACCAATAAAATCAATGTACATGTTTGGTTATAAATCTTTCTCCACAAGTTTTTATTCGTAACTAACGATTTGTCTTAAATGGTATTCCAGATGTTTTACATAGTCGTCAAATAACCATTCTATTGTGTGGCTTTTACCTTCGTTGGTTTTGCATTTAGACAACAATTTGAATGGCGGTATTCTTGTTACCAATTCAATCAAATGACGGTTGTAAATTGTCCAAAACAAAATGAGATGTTGACTGTCCATTTGGATGTAACGGCTACTTTCATTCCAATTGTTTTGGTTGTAAACAATAGTCGGAACGCCTTCAAATTGTGCCCGCACAAATCTTTGGTGGTTATTGGTGGCACTATCAATCAAATGACCTAAGATTTCCTTTTTACTCCATTTGCTTGGTGCCGGTATATGGGTAAAGTCGTCTTCGGGAATGTTTGACAACAATGCAGGAATAGTGTCGCAGAGATGTTGAAGCCGGTTCAGGGGTTCTGTGATCATTGTTATTTATTTAGCTGTCCAATATTTATTCATACCAACAGTGTAATTGTCAATTTTTGAATGTAATTGACATGTATTCATTGATGTCGTCTAAGTCAAAATATTCGGGGTCGTAATCTTCATCAATGTATTCTATCATTTCTTCATGATCGGGATGGTTTTCGTCATTAACGGCTTTCAGTATTTCATAAAAAGCATAGATACCGCCAATATCTTCGGGAGGACAATTTAATGCTCCATCAATGCAAACAGGATAAGTTAATTTAGGATCAAGGGGTAGTTTTTTTTCTACTTGTATGCCGTGTTCCCAATTGTCTCCAAAATCATAGAGATAAATAAATTTTTGCTTTTCTTGGGTTATGATACTTTCCATCCTTGTCATTCTTGAGTCCAAATATTCTTCACTATCTTCCGGGTCAAACTCAAAGTCCGGCACTGCAATAGTGTTACCGTTAATGTCAAACTCATAAAGATGAGAACCGTCCCAACCCATTGCAACTTGAATGATTTGGTGAAGCGATTCAAAAGTAATGCATTTGTCCACCAATACTCGTCTCCAAATAGGCGGTTTTGACCCAAGTAAAGTGATTTTAAGTTGTAAGATTCTGTCCATAGTTTGGTTTGTTTTTGTTGCCGGAATAATTAGTGTGTTGATTAGGTGGGTAAAATCACTTGTAATAACACTCGTTCTTTGTCGGCTTATTATTCAATTTTTACTGTCGCAAAAATACTATGTTTAGTGGTAATGTAGCTCTTTCCGCAACTTTTTCCGATTATTTAGCCATACCAAGATGTTCTGCTATTAATTTCCACCTTCCATTCTCGAACATGATCACCGTGGTCCCGCGCCCTGAACCACTTGCTTGCTGTCCGTTAATCTTTCCACTCCAGTAAAAGCTAAAAAGGTAAACGGCTATTGCTTCTTTTTTCAGTATCCAATGTACGTCTGCAATCGAATACTCCTCATCTTCAATGATCGCGAAGTTTCTCTTGTAGGCTTCTTTTATAGCATAAATTCCTTTGTGAACACTCCCGTTAGAAAATGTTACACAAGCCAATTCGTGAATAAGCGGCTCTACGTTATCCCAATTTTGGCTTGCCAATGCCGCTTCATAGTCTTTAATAAATTGTTCTTGGTTCAAAATGGTGTGGGTTTTGAAATAGTTTTTAAAAGTTGGCAGGAATTGGATGGGGGTTTTCTATACAAATGTTTGTTAGGCGAACTGTACTTTTTGTGATCATTAAACCATCTCGAAACACACCACCACGTTTATTGTAAATGAGCATTTATACAGTCGTTTTTTTTTATTTCACTCTTCCATAAAAGTAAGAAATGCCATTTTCTATATCGTCATAGGTTACGACCTCTTTGTCCTTATGAAATTCAAAATAACTTAACAACCCAAAATCACCTGAACACATTGCAGTATGAGTGAGCAAAGTTCCTATAATTGTTAATGTCCAGTTAGGGTTTACTACAAATAACAGTATTGTCAAAACAGTCGAAATTACAACAAAAGGCGCAAACGCAGCAATTTCAAACTCTTTCTTATTTGCTACAAATTTGTCTGCAAGAGCCATGAAATACAATTTTCTAAGGTTTGCATCATAAGATGTATTTGTCGCACCCTGAGATTTGTATGCTAAAACGTGAATGTATTCATGTAATGGTAATAAGGCAAAAGCAATGGCAAGTCCGTAGCAAAAATGGGTAAAACGATTGCTAATGTCAAAGTCAGGTTGATTATACCCCTTCATAAACAGATAACCTGCAAGTCCGAAAACGAGCAAGTTGCAGAGGTAATATAAAATGGCGTATTTTGTTATTTTGTGTATGTATGTTTGTATGAAAGGAACGAGTTCTTTATGTGCTAAACTGTCAAGTAAGACATAACCCTTTTCAGTTAATTCATCTGGTCTAATTTTCATTCAAATAGTGTCAGTTTTAAAATGCCGTTTCACTAAATTATTTACACAAGTTTACGCTGCAATCCAACCCATGTTGAGCCAGACACTCAAACCACAACATCTCAAATACACAAACCTATTTCACCCTACAAACATAACCATTTCCCAATAAACCACAAAAGTCTATAACATTATACAACAAAAAAAAGCCCTAACCATTCCCAACAAGTGCTTTTTGGTCATACTGCTCACCGTTGTTTAGTAGTTATCGAGGTATAAACTGATAGGGATCAGAATAATCGCTTGCACCTTTCTTACTTGTGGTACAGGTTTGAAACTAATAAACAGTACGGGAGGTAATCCGATTACAATAAAAGTGTTAAAATAAATCGGCTAAATGATTACAAGTTTACCCGACAGCAGATACAACCAAACTCTACAAAATCAATAGTTCGTTAAAAATCAGTGAACTATTGACATCATTTACCTTAACAAAATCTTTATCAGACATAGGATGTAGGCTGTTCAGAATCAGGAAAATTCTTGGCTCACTTTTTCTTTACAATAGTTCGGTGATTTTTGAGGTTTTGCGATGTTGGATATATTAGAAACA
>CALCIK010000175.1 GCA_937907475.1 uncultured Bacteroidota bacterium
GAGGGGGGTATTTTGTAGTGAACATAGTTTATGTTTTAGCAACACTATATTACATGCTTCCTCTCTTCTTTCATAACATTGTCCAACATTTTTAGGGACACGCCACATAAGACATAAGACATAAGACATAAGACATAAGACATAAGACATAAGACATAAGACATAAGACGAAAGAGGGGAGAAATAAGACTAAAGACTTTTCTATTCATTCATCCTCTTGTCTTAGGTCTTAGGTCTTACATCTGTTGTCTTAAGTCTTACTCTATTGTCTTAAGTCTTTTGTCTTACATCTAAAATCTAAAAATTTCCTCCCCATGAAACTTTTTATTAAAAAAATGCGTTTCTTTGACTGTCTGTACAATAATCGGGTAATAGATTCGCTTATTGTTTGTGGTTAAAAATAGCTTTTTAAGCATTAATGCTTAATTCTTGAAATAACCTCACGACAACTTTTAAAAACATTATTTTATTACCAACTTTTTATCATTTCCCTATGAAGTACTTCCTACGCTATTTACCCCTTGTCTTGCTTTTTGCTTTAGTAACAGTTTCATTCAATAGTGTTTCAGCACAAAGCAGTTCAGAAATGTTGGATAAATTCCAAAAACTATTTGGTGGAGAGGAAAAGCAACAAAATACCTACTACAACAAGAACAAACAAAAAGTTAGTGTTACCATTCAAGATTTAGAATGGACTGATGTGCTTACCTATAGTTCGGTGAAAGATAATTTGGCCTCTGCTTTATCGGGAAGTACCAATTTGAATGTCAAAGAAATCAACTTTATGCCCGATTTTGACGAAGGTTTTTACTTCTTGAGTTTTAACTTAGAAGAAGTTGAAGCCACTAGAGTAGTTATTTTGGACGTTGCAGGCAGAGAAATTCACAGCGAAAGTATTGATGAGTTTTCAGGTACTTACGAAAGCCGTATCAATATCCCTGCAAATACAAAAGGCACTTACTTCTTAAAAGTAGTACAAGGTTTCAGCCTTTTGAACAAAAAGTTGGTTATCGAATAGTTTCCTTCTTGTCTTTAGTCTTAAATCTATTGTCTTCGGTTAAGCTACACCCTATATACATGAATTAAATCCCTTTAAATTAAAGTGCCGGATGCGTTGTTTTTCGTATCCGGCACTTTTGTTTTTATTCTAAAACGTACTTATCGCTATGCAGGTCAAAAATTCTATCACCACTGTAAACGTTATTCACGAGGATGACGATATTGTTATTGTCAATAAGCCCCCTCATTTATTGAGTATCCCCGATAGATTTAACCCCGATATACCCAATTTGCATACTTTTTTACAAAACAGATTGGGAAGAGTTTGGACAATTCACCGGTTAGACCGCGAAACAAGCGGCATTATTTGCTTTGCTAAAAACGAAGAAGCACATCGGCATATCTCTTTACAATTTGAAAATCATACGGTTCGAAAAATATATCATACCATTGTTGAAGGCATTTTGCCCGAAACCGTTGCCGAGATTGATTTACCGATTGCCGAAATTCCTTCCAAAAGAGGGGTAATGCACATTAACTACCAAAACGGCAAACCTTCGTTGAGCAAGTATCGGGTCATCGAACAATTCAAAAACTACGCTTATGTGGAAGTGCTGTTAAAAACGGGTCGTACTCATCAAATCAGGGTTCATTTTCAAGCTATCGGACATTCTTTGGCAGTTGATCCGCTTTATGGAGGGAAGGAAGCCTTTTATTTGTCATCGGTTAAAAGGCATTACCACCTTAAAAAACATGAGGAAGAACGACCCATGATAGACCGAATTACCCTTCATGCTTATTCCCTCGAAATGATACATCCAACTTCTGAGCAATCTGTCTATTATGCCGCTCCTTTACCCAAAGATATGACGGCTATGCTCAAGCAATTGCATCAATACAACCGTTTAAACGATTAACCTCATTCATTTCAACAGATGAAACTAGTATTTGCAACCCATAATGTCCACAAATTGCAAGAAGTGCAGGCTATGGTGGGTAATTCTTTTGAATTGTTGAGCCTGAATGATTTGAATTATTCCGAAGATATTCCCGAACCCTATCCCACGCTTGAAGAAAACGCACTTACGAAAGCGCGAACCATACATCAGCAATTTCACCTCGATTGTTTTGCCGAAGATACGGGTTTGGAAATTGATGCTTTGAATGGGGAACCCGGGGTTATAAGTGCCCGATACGCAGGGCTACATAAAAACTCGGAAGACAATATGCAATTGGTTTTGTCGAAACTTCAACATCAAACCAATCGAAAGGCTCAATTTAGAACTGTTGTAGCCCTCATTTTAAACAACCAAGAATATTTGTTTGAGGGTATTGTTCGTGGTCATATTGCTATCGGTAAAAGCGGGGTAAGTGGTTTTGGTTACGATCCCATCTTTGTTCCCGATGGTTATTCTGATTCCTTTGCAGTCTTGCCTACCGAAGAAAAGAATAAAATCAGCCATCGGTATAAGGCTATTGAAAAGTTGGTAGCCTTTTTAGGGGAGTTATGAGTTATGAGTTATGAGTTATGAGTTGCTTTTTATGAACTTGGATTTTCTTCCTTTTGGTTTATAGTCTTACCTTTCCTCTCTTTAGTCATTTTTGAACACATCTTTCATTCTATCGAAGAAACTGCGTTTTTGGTTGGGTTGGTTTGTATTATCTGTTTTTTGCTTCTTCTTTTCTTCGGGGGTTGGTGAATTGACAGTTTCACCGGGATTTGGCTGGAAGATTGGTTTTTTGGGCTTTAAGATATTGTCGCCGTTGGGGGAGGTATCAAATTCATCGGTCTCTTCGATGACTTGTTCATCCGAAGGGATATCGTAAATGTTTTCGACATAAGGCGGGCAGTCTAATAATTCGGCTAAATAATCGGGAAGGACGGGGAAGTTTTCGTAGGTCAGGAATTTAAAATCTTTGTGATTGTAGAGTTGTGAGAAAAAATCACCCCAGATGGGTAAGGCTGTGTTTGCGCCTTGCCCTAAAGCTATACTGTTAAACCTTACCAAACGGTTTGCTCCGCCCACCCAAGCACCGGCCACATATTTTGGCGTTACACCCATAAACCATCCATCAGTTTGGTTTTGGGTAGTTCCTGTTTTTCCGCCAACGGGGCTTGTAATTTTGTATTTGTTTTTGATTCTTTGGGCAGTACCGTCATTGACCACATCTTGCAAAAGTTGCAAGGTGATGCCTGCGGTTTCGGAAGAAACCACTCGGGTTTTGTTTCCGCTGGTTGAAAAAGCCTCCAAGATGCGCCCATTTCGGTCGGTGATTTTGTTGAGGTAAACGGGGGTAATGCTGTAACCTTTATTGACAAAAATGCTATAAGCACTCATCATTTCCTGTAAAGAAATATCGGCCGTACCCAAAGCAATGCTAGGCATAGCCGGAATATTGCTGTTGATACCTGCCAAACGTGCCGTTTGTAAAACTTTATCCACGCCGATTTGCATGATGATTTGAACCGAAACGGTATTGACAGAACCGGTTAATGCTCCTGCCATAGAATAATAACCGCCATAGTTATCGTCCGAGTTTTGGGGTGTCCAGTTTTGGTAATCGCTGTATGTTCGCAGTTCGTTTGCAAAATAACTGCATGGGGGCATATTATTTTCAATGGCAGTAGCATAAACTATGGGTTTAAATGTTGACCCTACTTGTCTTTTGGCTTTGGTATGGTCGAATTGAAATTGCTTGTGACTAATGCTTCCTACCCATGCTTTGACCTGACCGTTATTGGTTTCCATGACCATAAATCCGGTATTCAAAAACATTTGGTAATAGATGATTGAGTCGAGGGGAGACATTGTTTTTTCGGCAATTCCGGGCTTTTCTTTGTCCCACTCAAAAAGGCGCATCGGAAATTTGGTTTTAAATACCTTGTCAATTTCTGCTTCCGTTTTTCCTTGTGCTTTTAGGGATTGGTATCTTTCCGATTGCTTTTTGGCTTGGGTGATGTATTCCTGATTACTGCCCCATGGTTTTTTTGATTTCCAATGATCGTTAAACGATTTTTGTAAGGAGGACATGTTTTTGCTGACCGAATTTTGAGCGATGGTTTGCATTCTGGAATCGATGGTGGTATAGACTTTTAACCCATCGGTATAGAGATTGTAGGGTTTACCATCGGGCTTATTATGTTTTTGACACCATGCTTTTAGCTCCAAACGCAATTGTTCTCTGAAATGCGGGGCTAACCCATCGCTTACCGACTCGCGGTTATACTTCAAGCCCATAGGTTTCTTTTTCAATTCTTCCGACTTGGGCTTTGTAAGGTAATTGTATTTCGACATTTGATCTAACACAACATTTCTTCTCGAAAGCGATTTATCGGAATTTATTCTTGGGTTGTAAGAAGTTGGGGCTTTCAACATGCCGATGAGCGTGGCGGCTTGTTGGGCTTCTAATTTGGAAGGGGTCGTGCTGAAAAACCTGCGAGAAGCGGCATCTATTCCAAATACGTCTTCACCAAATGAAACCGTATTTAGGTATAAGGTCAAAACATCGTTTTTATTATAGACCTTTTCCAACCGGTGTGCGATGATAGCCTCGCGGGTTTTGTTGACCGGAATGGTCAAGATGCCGTGATTTTTTCGGGGGAAGAGGTTTTTGATGAGCTGTTGGCTTATCGTACTGCCTCCCCCCGAACTATCATCTTGAAGTAAAATGGATTTTATCAAAACCCGAAACAAGCTACGGGTGTCCACTCCTTCGTGGCTAAAAAACCGCGCATCCTCTGTTGCAATTAAGGCATTGACCGCGTATGGCGAGATGTCCATGAATTTGACAATCGTGCGGTTTTCTAAATAGTATTTACCCATCAAAACATTATCGGACGAATAGACTTCGGTGGCAACTGCGTTTTGAATGTTTCGCAAATCGTCATCTGAAGGTATTTCTCCAAAAGCACCGTAGAGCACGGAATAATAAAACCCCAATGCCATAATGACCGCAACGCTCATACCAAAGACCATCACCTTCAACGCTGTCATTAGTTTGGGCTTGATGTCTTGCCAACGCTGTTGGTTGGTGCGTGTGTTATTATTCATGGGGTTTTGGGCTTTGGAGGTTTTAGAAAGATGGATTTATCAGGAATTTGGTTTTTACCCATTCCTCGTTCATAGTTAGTCTCTTAAATCAACCGGTTTGGAAGTCTTGGTTCTGTAGCGCATGTTGAGCAATTCGACACCTAAAGAGAAGAACATACTGACATAGATATAACCTTTGGGGACGTGTTGGTGAAATCCTTCTGCTAAAAGCATAAAACCGATGAGGAGAAGGAAGGATAATGCCAACATTTTTACCGTTGGGTGTTTTTCAATAAATCCGCTGATGGAGTTGACAAATATGAGCATTACTACCATAGATATAATCACAGCGATTATCATAATTTCGACGTGTTTGGCCAAACCTACTGCGGTTAAAATAGAATCGAACGAAAAAACCATGTCTAACAGTACAATTTGGACGATAACTGCTCCGAAAGTGCTGATTTTTTTCACCTCATCCGAAAAATCTTCGCCTTCCAGTTTGTGGTGTATTTCACTTGTGGCCTTATATAAAAGGAATAACCCACCAAGAATGAGAATGAGGTCTCTCCAGCTTAAGGCAAATTCCATGCCCCATTGATTAATGGTAAAGATGGGTTCGGTCAAACCGACAATCCAAGTAATTCCCAATAACAATGCAATTCTAAATCCAAGTGCCAAGGCAAGACCTAATCTACGGGCGCGGGGTTGTTGTTCTTTGGGTAGTCGTCCTGATACGATAGATAGAAAAACGAGGTTGTCAATGCCCAAAATAATTTCCATGAGGGTTAAGGTGAGCAAACTCAAGATCGCTTCGGGGGTAAATAATATGTCCATAATGGGGTTTTTGTTTGTGTTTAACTGTTTTTAGTATTAAAATTTAAGGATTACTTTGTGATGACAATTTTCATGTCTATTTTACAGGCTCCTTTGAAGAAAGAACCGGTTAAATCGAATAAGACATTTTGCTGAGTGTAATGTAATTTGCCGGTAAAAGGTTTTATTCGTTCTAAGTTTGCAACACGATTTTTTAATTTGAAGTGGTTAAGGTATAATTTTTGTGCGAAGTTAAACACATAGTACTATGTTAGGGATATACAGTGAAATAATTATTATCTGCCTGATGGGGCTTTTTGGCGGATTTATCTTCAGTCTTCAAAAAGGACAAATGGTTTTACCCCATCGCGAAAACGCCAAAAGCCTCAATCTGGGTTTTGTGTCCAACTGCTTATTTGGGATTGCCGGAGCAATTGTCATTTTTTTGATTGTTCCGGGAGATTTTGAATTTAACAATCCACAATCTTCTGACTTTATCAAATCGTTGGCCACCGCATTGATTGGCGGGTGGGGTGGTTTGACCATTATCGAAAAGGCATTTTCGAGCAGCCTGACCGAAATTGAGAAAAAAATGAAGGAAAAGGAAGAGCAAGAAAAAACAGATGTGGTTAACAAAGAGGATATTACCCAATACTTAAACAGTTCGACTTCTGCCACCTTGACAGAAAGGGAGATTTTGGAAAAGGTAAAACAAAGCTCGCCTTTGACCCGAAGTGCCATTTTTTCGGAAGCGCAAAAGGTGAGAAGTGAAACTTGGAATTCCAACAAAAAGAAAATGGAGCGAACCGTACCGGTTTTTGAAGCATTGGCAGATACGGCTGAGGGGGATGAAAAAACGCATCAGGTATATGGTCAATTGGGGTTTGCGCTGAAAGACCAAACCAACCCGAACTATATGGAGGCAAAAGAAAACCTCGATAAAGCCATTGATTTTAGAGATAAAAACAAAGTTGTCGGGTTTACCTGGTACGAGTTTAACCGCGCCATCTGCCAAATTCATTTGGATAATAACTTTAGGACAAAAGCTCCTTCGGATAATGCTACGCGCGAAATCATTTCTTCCGATTTGCGCACTGCTTTTTCTGATGCGTTGTTGTTGCAGCGTTTGGAAAAAAATGCCAGTATTTCAGGGGGCGACCAAGATATTTTTACCCTTCGCGAATGGTTGACTTTAAACAATGTTTCGGGTGCTTCGGTGGGCATTGGTTGGTTGGATCCGGCTAAATAAGTTATAAGTTATGAGTTATGAGTTATGAGTTATGAGTTATGAGTTATGAGTTATGAGTTTGAGCGGGTCTTGCTCGCACTCATTGCCAATAATGCAGCGATTGCATTCTTTTCTTGAACGCGGATTTAGCGGATGCAAGCAGCGCGGGCGTTCGCAGATTTTTTGATTGAAACAAAGAAAAAAATCCGCGTTTATTCGCGTTTGAAAATCCGTGTCATCCGCGTTCTAATCTTTTTTTGAACGCGGATGACACAGTTGCAAGCAACACTGATGAACGCAGATTTTAAAGCAATAAAAAAATCCGCGTTCTAACCTTTTTTGAACGCGGATGACACAGATGCAAGCAACACTGATGAATGCAGATTTTAAAGCAATAAAAAAATCCGTGTTCTATTCTTTTTTTGGAACGCGGATGACGCGGATGCAAGCATCGCTGATGAACACAGATTTTGAAGTAATAAAAAAATCCGTGTTCTATTCTTTTTTTGGAACGCGGATGACACGGATGCAAGCATCGCTGATAAACGCTGATTTTAAAATAGTAAAGAAAAAAATCCGCGTTTATTCGCGTTTGAAAATCCGTTTAATCCGCGTTCTAATTCTTTTTTTGAGCTAACCCGATTCCTATAATTTTATATCCGCTTCACCAATGATTTCGATGAGGTTGAGGCTTTCGTTGAAATCAACTCCGGCCATTGGGTCGTATTGACTGTATTGGTCGAAGGGGATGCCGGTTAGGGTGCTGATTCTTGCCAAGGGGACTTGATAGGTTTTAAATTGACCGTAGCCGTCATCGCTGATGCCTTCGGTGGTTTTAAAATCGTCAATCTCATCGGGTTGTTTCAGCATGTAGCCGCTGACTGAGGGGGTTCCGTCTTTTTTGACCATCGCCACAACCTTCCAAAACTGCAAAGGCAACAAAATGCCTCGATAGGGAATGTCCTCATCGCTAAAAATTGGGCCGGTAAAAACGGATATTTTTACCCCCGCCAACATAGCATTGTTGAAGATATAGTTTTCCAAACTCAGCCATGTTTTTTGGTTCAGGTTTTTATGTTGAGGCGTGGAGTTGGTGAAATGAAACGTGTCGTCGTTGGCAAGGTCTGCAAACGCTCCCCAAACGGGATCGAGCCGCTTAACCATGTGCCCACGGTCCAAATCATTGGAAACATATACTTTGGGGCCGGTTTGGTAAAGGTCGGACATTCGGGGGTCTAAAATCCAGGGCGTGCTTTCTCTTATATTCTCTACGGTTTGGTTGCCGTTGATGTTCACCGCCGTAAACAGGCAAAGCCTGCGTTGTTTGTGCATGATGACCGAAAAATTATAGTAGTCCAAACGGTATTTGTTATCGGGCGTAGGGATCAATAGCGGGGCAATATTGCAAAGATGGTTGACGGTCAAATCTTCCAATTCGATGCAAAAATCTTGATGCTCCAAAAAGTTGGAATCATAACCATTTCTGCCGCTGTAATCGGGTTGTTTCGACTTTTTAACCTCATAAGTTGGGTCGCTTAGGTTGGGTTGGATATTGGAAACGGGGGTAATTTTTTGAACAACAGGGGCAGTCGTGAGCGAACCCAATTTGACCGTAATTTCCAAAGGAAGGGTAAAGGTAATCGTGTTTTGTTCCATCGTTGCAGGGATATTTGTATGGTTTGGATGGGAGATAGGGGGGATATGGGGTAAATCGGGCAAGCCGTTAGACAAGAGGTTTTTCGCCAAAAAAGGCGGCAAGGTGATTAACTCCATCACCAAGGGATGGGCACTATGGGTATTTTGAAGGTCTTTGAGGATGGCACTGATGCGCACGCCTTCGTTCGACAGCCAATCTATCAGGTATTCCTCCATGCCGATTTGCCAAATACTGCCGTCTTTGGATAAAATATTACCATCCGCATCGGTTTTGGGCACGCCACTATGATGGAGGGCGACGACTTGCCATTGATCATTAAAAACCGCCGCACCGGATGAACCTTGTGTGGTGTCGGTGGCGTAGGTGATAAAATCGCTGTTGGGGTCGGAGGTAATGAGTTGGTTTTCGCGAATGGCAATTTGTTTGAAACCGCCGGAAGGGTGTTGAATAATCGAAAGATTTTCGGTAACCAAGGCCTTGGCGGTACTTTCGCTCAATTGCAAATAGCCGTAACCGGTGATGTTTTTACCACTCCCAACCGCCATCGGTTGAACCGCCACTATCGTGTAATCCAAATCTTTGTTGGTGGCAAAAAACACTTCGGGTGCAAGTATAAACGAGTCAGCCATAGTTGGCAAACCGTTGAGTTGGTATTGATAATTGAACTCGGCATAACTTTTTTGTGCCGATGCTTCATTTTCCAAAACGTGGTGGTTGGTGATAAGCAGTTGTGGTGATATCAAAAAGCCTGTGCCAAAGCCTTCGTTTCGACCGTTTTCATTTCTGATATGGATACGACAGATGGAATAGGCCGTAAGATAACCTTGTAAGAGGTAATTGACGGGCATCAAATCGTTCCGCCCCATAATCCTTTCTTTTGCCAAATCGAAAGGCTCAAAACGGTTATGGGTCAAATGGTCGAGGCGCAAAATCCTGCGCTCGTCTGTTTCGGCATCGAGAGTAACTTTGTCTTTGTCCAAAAAACCGCGCTCGCCGGTTAGTTTGGTATGGCGTTGTTGGGTGGCTTTGATAAAGTCAATATTTTTGAGTTTCATGGTTTTTTTGTTTTTGGGTCAGGTCATGGTTTAAAACAGAACCATTTTTGGAACGAAGCCGTGAGGAGGTTGGTGAATTGGTCCATTCGAGGCATACCACAAACATAGGCTAAAACTATTAGGAATACAAATGTTTTTAGCTGCTTTGGTCATTTTTTATACTTGGTTAACCCTGTAAATGGCATTTTGGAAAATCAAAACATCGCCGGAACTTTTACGGAGCAGTTTTGGAAAATCAAAACATCGCCGGAACTTTTACGGAGCAGTTTTGGAAAATCAAAACATCGCCGGAACTTTTACGGAGCAGTTTTGGAAAATCAAAACATCGCCGGAACTTTTACGGAGCAGTTTTGGAAAACCAGAACATCGCCGGAACTTTTACGGAGCAGTTTTGGAAAATCAAAATGGGTTATTGACAGTTGAATTTTAGAAGAAACAGTCCAGCAACAAAATTGGACAAAAAAAAGCCGCCTGAAAAACAGACGGCTTGTAATGTGCATTTATCATTCTAAAATTCATTATTCTGTGGGTGGGGGCGGAGTTTCTTCTTCTTCCTCTTCTTCTTCTTCCTCCTCTTCTTCGTTATTTGAGGGGCTTCTTAACAATTCGAGGTCAAAAAATCGAATCAAATCATTAGGGTCGGTTTTGTATTTGTGCATCAACAAACCCAAGATGCCATATAATACCTGACAAACAATGATACGTTGATTTTCGATGAGGATAGAAAGTCCTGCAACTGATCCTTCTTTTTGTTGCTGCAACAAACGGGAAGATTTGACCTGATTGTAATAACTTTCTACCAATAATTGCGTGGCAGCAAGTGCAGGATATTCGAGCAATTTATCGGCCAATGCTCTCATAACAATAATTCTATCGTCATAAGTCCCTTGTAGAAAAGGAGTGCGTTTATTGGGGAATATCTCTATTTCTGTAGGAGTATCTTCCGTAAAAATTGCTCGCACAGCACCTTCCCATCTTTTTAAATTATTGGTTAATTGGTTACCCAGCAAATCTTCTACATTGACGGTTTTTCCGTGATAAGTGCCTTTGGCAGTTTTCCAGTTGGCATAATTGTTTACGAAACTCTCAAAAACCGGTTCAAACTCAGCAACCATTACCGCTATATCGGGGTCGGCACTTTCGTTGGTTAATTTTGCATAAGTATCGGTAAATAATTTATTGGCCTTTCTGTAAGTATTTTTGGTATTGACCAAAAAAGTGTTGTTAACATAAATCCAATCTCGATTTGCCATCGTTTAAACTTTTTGAGGTGATTAACTTTTGACGCTCAAAAATAATTATACTTGTTTTAATTTTGCATCCCTTATCGTCATTTATTTTAAAAAAAAGTGGAAATTTAACACTTTCGAGGGTTGGAAAGCCGAAATTAAGGGTTATAATCGCCCGAAAGTAAATTTTTAGGAATTTAGGTGCCTTAAATTATCATAAAAACCCATCAACTTAACCCAAGTTTGCAAAAGTGAAAGTTCATGTATTACCTTTGCCCTTATGCAAGAGCAAAACAGCATGGACGGGCAGGGTAAAAAGGTCTTTATTTTGGGGCCGGCCTATCCCTATCGGGGGGGGATAGCCTCGTTTAGCGAACGTTTGGCGCAAACCTTTACCAACCTTCAACATCCTGCCGAGATTTTTACCTTCACCCTCCAATATCCCGGCTTTATTTTTCCCGGAAAAACGCAATACAGCAACGACCCGCCGCCCGAAATCAAAATAACCCGACTATTCCATTCTATGAACCCACTCAATTGGGTGCGCGCAGGCTTGCACATCAAAGCCCTGAAGCCCGATTTGGTGGTTTGGCAATTTTGGATGCCCTACCTTGCTCCGTGCATGGGCACGGTCAATCGTTTGATTGCCCAAAACGGACATACCCAAATTGTCGGCATCTTGCATAACCTTTACCCCCATGAAGCCCGTCCGGGCGATAAACTGTTTACCCGATACTTCGTCAACTCGTGCCACGCCTTTATCGCACTTTCCGACTCGGTTCGCAAGGAATTGGCCGATTTTTCGGGCAATCAAAAGGCCTTGTTTATTCCCCATCCCGTCTATGATAATTTTGGTGAAAAGGTAGAAAAACTCCATGCCCGCAAACATTTAGACTTGCCCGAAAATAAAAATATCATCCTTTTTTTTGGATTAGTAAGACATTACAAGGGTTTGGATATCTTGCTTAGGGCAATGTCAGACAGTCGGTTGACCCAACAGCACGAGATTCTTTTGTTGATAGCCGGTGAGTTTTACGACGATATCAACGACTATCAAACCCTTATTGCCGAGTTGAATTTGGGAGCATCGGTACAAATCAAAGCCGAATTTATTGCCAACGACGAGGTAAAATATTATTTCTGCGCTTCCGACATTGTGGTTCAACCCTATCGAAGTGGTACGCAAAGCGGCATTTCGCAAATGGCGTATCAATTTGAAAGGCCGATGTTGGTAACTGATGTGGGGGGCTTGGCCGAGATTGTGCCCAATGGAGAAGTGGGTTATGTCGTGCCACCCGAAAATCCACAAGCCATCGCCGATGCGCTCGATAATTTTTATACCCACCAAAGGGAAGAGGAATTTAGCAAGGGTGCTGCCGAAAACAAAAAGCGGTTCAGTTGGGAAGCTATGGCGAAGGGGATATTGGACTTGATTAAGTGAACAAATCCATGCGCGCATAACTTTTTGGAACGCGGATGAAGCGGATGCAAGCAGCGCAGATGGACACTGATTTTTTATAGTAACAAAGCCCAAAACCTGCGAATATCCGCGTTTGAAAATCCGTGTCATCCGCATTCTAATCTTTTTTGGAACGCGGATTTAGCGGATGCAAGCAGCGCGGATGGACACAGATTTTTTATAGAAACAAAGCCCAAAACCCGCGTATATCTGCGTTTGAAAATCCGTGTCATCCGCGTGCTAATCTTTTCTTGAACGTTGATGAAGCGGATGCAAGCAGCAAGGATGGACACAGATTATGAAGCAATGAGTAATAAAATCAGCATTTGAAAACCTGCATCATCTGCGTTCTATTTATTTGTTCGAGGGGGTTTTGCAGATAACTACCCCAACCACGCCATGAGTTTTGGTAAAAAAACAATCAACCCGATAACCGCCGAGGTCATTGAGGCCACCAATACTGCACCGGCGGCAATGTCTTTGACCATACCCGCAACGGGGTGAAACTGCGGACTAACCATATCGGTCAGGTGTTCGATGGCGGTGTTCAACATTTCGGCCGAGATGACCAACCCGATGGCCAATACCACCAAACACCATTCCACCAAGGAGAGGTGAAAAAACCAACCCGCCAAAACCACCGCCATTGCCATTATCAGATGGAATTGTAAATGCCTTTCATGCCGGACAACCTGTTGCAAACCTTTAAAGGCAAAGCCAAAACTCTGCACTTCTTTGCCAATAATAGAGGAGTCGTCAGTTCTCTGAGTAGGAGCATTATTCATAGTCAACGAATTAAGGGGGAAGGTTAAATTTTCAACAATTTTCGCAGGGCAGTAACGTGTTTATTCAAGGCGACTTTACCTTCTTCGGTAATGCGATAGGAGGTATTAGGGCGTTTGTCCACAAATCTTTTGCGCACTTCGATAAATTTTTTCATTTCCAACGTGTTGATATGACTGGCCATATTGCCATCGGTAACGCCGAGTTGTTCTTTGATGACGTTAAAATCCACCCAATCATTGGTGGTCAATAAGATGGACATGATAGCAATCCGAACCCTGCTGTCGAAGGCCTTACTCATTTGCTTCAAAATGTCTTTCATTGCGGTTAGTTTATGGGGTTAAATAAAAACGGTGTGTTCGTACAAATAACCAAATGCAAACAGGAAGTTTCTTTTTAGGGATACGGTTTACCAAATCCTCCCACCCAAGCACTTCATCAACCACACCAATCTTTCCACGACCTATTCCTATAGGTTACCTATTCTTTATCATCCATCACATTCAATCTAACAGGTTGAAAAGTTTCGGGTTTGTCTATATAGAATATGCCTTTATTTTTAGACTGTTGGAACAAAGCGGGCATCAAATATTTCCCTTTTTCATTCGCTCGTTTTTCGGGTTCGGCATTTTTATGTTCGGGATATTGTTGTAAATAAGCATCGTTCCGCTCGGCAAAAACAGCCCAAGAAACTTCTTTTCCAGCCATTCCGCCAGCAATAACAAATGCATTATTGGTAATTTCCTCTTTAATATACAAGGTCATTGAAGCCCCGATAGGAGTCAGTTGGTAGCTAACATTCGCATTGACTGATGCAAAATAATCGGGCAGGGTAACGACTGCCTCGCCGTTGTCGGCAAAGGTGGCATTGCCCCGATAAACGTTCAGCACCTCGTTACTTTCGAGGGTAAAATGTTTTAGAAATTTATTTTCGGGGTCTAAAGGATGGTCAATCATAAAGCTTTTTGTGCCGGTCGCCACAAAATTTCCATTGGAAAAAACACCGTAAGCCCCTGCTTGTTGTCCCAAATAACGGTCTTGACCCAATACTCCGTAATAACCGATGCCTGCTACACCTACGCCATTTCCTATGGGCGCAACAGCATCGTAGTTTTCACCATAAACGGCAAACCCCTGACTGTAATTCGTTTCGCCAATCGTGCCGTTAAATCCCTGTCCCATCAATCCATGTCCCCCGTTCGTGCGAAGGTTATTACCTAAAATGGCACTTTGCGCCGTTCCGGTAGCTTCCAATTGCCCCGATAACGCATAAGCCATCCCGCTGCTGCTACCCACAATTGCCGATGCCAAATTTGAATTACTGTTGGTAACCGCCTGCAAAGCAGAAAAAGTACTGCCGGCGTTGTTGTTTTCGGCAATGACTGCCACCCCGTTTCCACTATGGGTGGATCGAATGTTTACTGTGCTCGCCAAAGTCCCGTTCACCTCAACAGCCCCCGAATTGGCGGTAATGATACGCCCCGCACCGCTGCCGCCCGCGTTGTAGGCTTGGTCTAAACTCGGCGCATTACTAACATTTTGCGCAACCAAAGCAAAAGGTACACTCACTAACTGCGTCGTGCCCATCAAAATAAAAGAATACCCCCCCACGGAACCGTTAGCATCCAAAGCCGTTTCGACAAACTTTGCACCTGTCGCCCAGTTGATCGTGCCAAAACTTCCGCTCAATACAATCCCCGAACCGATTTGGATGGTAAACAATCCCTGTGCATTAGTCGTAACATCATGCCGTTCGCTGTAAAGGGTCGTCCCACCCGATATTAAGGTATTCAGGTTGATTCGAACTGCAATGCCGGTATTGGCCAATGCGGTTCCGTTTGCTTGCCGGGCAATAGCTTGGTAGTTAAAGCTTTGTGGTATCTGCGCTTGCAAACTTAAGCCCGATAAAATCAATGTAGATAGTAAAGTAAACAGGGTAGGAATTTTCATTGTGCGAAGGAAAGGATTGGGTAAAGAAAAGGAATGGCAAGTTTTTTACCAATAATCCGACAAATTTAGTGCGAAAGTCTAATAAATCTACTTTTTTTGAGGATAAATTCATAAAAACACAGTCAATTTGCCCCAATTCTTTACCCAACCCATCGCTTGTTACCCTATAACATAGCAGTAAAAAAAGAATTGTGGCAAGGGAAAAGTTTTTTACCCTATCTTTGTCAGTATCAAAAAAACATTATAGAATCAAACATGAAATTACACACTATACACACCGGATTTATGAAGCTCGATGGCGGAGCAATGTTTGGCGTAGTACCCAAAACGATTTGGCAAAACATTAATCCCCCCGATGCCGATAACCTTTGCACTTGGGCAATGCGATGTTTGTTGGTCGAAACTGATAACCGCCGCATCCTAATTGATACCGGACTTGGAAACAAGCAAAGCGATAAGTTTTTCAGTTATTACCAACCTCACGGGGAGCATACCTTGCTCAGTTCCTTAGCGGAAAAAGGCTTCAAACCTTCCGATATTACCGATGTTTTGCTGACCCATCTGCATTTCGATCATTGTGGCGGTGCGGTCAGTAAAACCCCAGATGGCGAATTGATTCCCACCTTTCCCAATGCCGTTTACTGGAGCAACGAAGCCCATTGGGAATGGGCAACCCACCCCAACGAACGGGAAAAAGCCTCCTTCTTGGTCGAAAATTTTGTGCCGCTTCGGGAAAAAAATTGTGTTAGTTGGTTAAACGAAGACGACTTTTTATGCGATAGTATTTATGTCCGATTGGTCTATGGCCATACGGAAGCTATGCTCATTCCCCACATTCTACTACCCAACGGACAAACTTTGGTTTATATGGCAGACCTCATCGCTTCTGCCGGTCATATTCGCCTGCCCTACGTGATGGCTTACGATGTTCGACCGCTGCAAACCTTGGCAGAAAAAAAGGATTTCCTCTATCGTGCGGCAGCCGAAAACCAAGTGCTGTTTTTTGAACACGACCGAACAACCGATTGCGCAAGGGTTCGGAAAACCGAAAAGGGTGGGGTAGAGGTAGCAGAGGCCTTTGCCCTCAGCGATCTCGTTTATTAACCCTATCCGACATTTACTTTTAAACAATTAAACGGTATGAACAAAATTGCATTTGTGGGATTTGGGGAATTGGGCGAGCAACTTTGGGAATTTATCCAACATAGATATATGCCGGCCATGCGAATAACCTTTGACGATGTGCTCCATGCAAAAGGGATGGTCAACGCCCATCCCTTTCAACAATATTCCGATGATGCCTTTGAAGATTACCATTTCTTCATCGGGTTAGGATATCGAAGATTGGCTTTAAAACAAGAGGTTTTGGAAAAACTCCACGCCTTGGGACGAAGTTTGCCCTCCTTCGTACACCAAACCTGCCATGTTGCACATAGTTCGCATATTGGAGAAGCGAGCTATCTCTATCCGATGTGTAATATAGATAGGATGGTCAATATTGGAAGCGGCGTATTGCTCAACAACTCGGTGGTTATATCCCATGGCTGCCAATTACACAACAACTGTTTCTTAGCCCCATCGGTAACGCTTTGTGGTTATGTTCACGTAGGTCAACAAACCTTTATCGGTGCAGGAACAACGGTGTCGAATAGGGTAAAAATAGGAGCAAAAGCAAGCATCGGTATTGGGAGTGTGGTTACCCAAGACTTGCCCGATGAGGTTTCGGCAATAGGAAATCCGGTAAAAATGCTCAAAAAGCGGTTGGATTTAAAATAGTCTTTCAGCCAATGTCTTAATCAAAAGACTGACTATGCCGCGAAGAAAGTTCCGAAATCATTTCAAATTCGGCAGGGCTGACATCGTTAAAGAAGAAGTTGATGGGGTCAATTTTCGTCCCGTTTTTAATCACCTCATAGTGCAAGTGTGGCGAGGTCGAAGTTCCGGTACTTCCCACCTTTCCAATCAAATCACCGCGGTTCACCCATTGTCCCTCTTTCACCTTGGTACTGCTTAAGTGTGCATACAAAGTTTGGTAAGAATATCCGTGGTCTATGACGATATGTGTCCCATAGCCACGCCCCATTTTTTCTACCGAGGCTACCCGCCCTTTTCCGGTAGCATACACATCTGACCCGCTCGGAGCAGAAAAATCAAGCCCGGTGTGCATACGTCTTGTTTTGTAAATGGGGTGAATGCGCTTGCCAAATCCCGAAGCAATATGGCGCAAATCTTTATTAGATACGGGTTGTATGGCAGGAATACTTGACAACATCTCTTCCTTTCGTTTCAATAAATCTATGATTTCATCATAGGATTTTGATTGAATGTACAATTCCCTACCGATTTGGTCAATTTTTTGCGCAGTACCGATAATCAATTTACTGTTGGTAAAGTTTTCTAAATGCTGATAACGGTCGCTTCCGCCCACAGCGGCTTTACGAATATCGTCCGAAAGGGGTTCTGCTTCAAAGACGGTTCGGTAAATGCTTTTATCCCTATCTTGCAATCCCGATAGCACTTTTTCGTAGAGCGAAACTTTCTCGTTTAACTGTAAATATTGTAAATGTAAATCTGCAATTTCGCGTTTCAGATTTTTCTCTTTTGGCGAATCAATATATCTAAAAGCGATAACCACGATGATAATACTCGAAACCAACGTAGCACACAATATTCCGAAAACCCTGAGCGCAATTCCTTTCCATGAATTTTTTACTCTTTCGTATTTTAGGGTTTCCCTATCGTAATAGTATTTGGCATTGCCCATGTGTACTTGAAGTTGGTGAATATTTGTTTGGCAACAAAAAACACACAAAGGTAGTAAACTTAACCAAATGACACACTTCCGATAATCCGAAGCATTCAATAACTTCTCTGAAACCAATTCCTAACTATTCAATAGCCATAACATGAGCGAGCCATTCAGCGTCAATTTGCCTTCATTTCCAAGTTTATATTCAGAAGCCTCTAAATTATTAACAGTCAAGGAATGGCCGAAAGATTTCCATTTTCAAGGCCATCGCGGGGCAAGGGGGTTACGTCCCGAAAACACCATTCCGTCCTTCTTGAGGTCTTTAGAATTGGGCATTCATACTTTAGAGTTAGATGTGGTCATCAGCCAAGACAAACAAGTAGTTGTATCGCACGAGCCTTGGTTTAACCCCGATATTTGCAGCTTTCCGGACGGCACTCCTGTAATCCCGGGTAATGCTCATAAACATCTTATCTATCAAATGCCTTATGAAGAGGTTAAAAAGTTTGATTGCGGTAAAAGAGGTAATCCCAAATTCAAACAACAAATCCCCCAACCGGCGTATAAACCATTGTTAAAGGAAGTTATAGAAGCCGCCGATGACTACGCCAAGCAACATCAGCAACCCCTGCCCACATTCAACATAGAAATAAAAACCGAGAACGAAGCAGCCGGAGACGGACTATATCAACCTCCCCCAACCGAGTTTGTAAAATTAGTCCAAGATATTATTGAACTAACAGGAACTGAAAAACGGGTCATCGTTCAATCTTTCGATATTCGCATTCTAAAAGTTTACAAAAAGCTGTATCCAAATATTACCCTGTCTTATTTATTAATTAATCCTACAACAGTAACATCAAAACTCAAACTGTTGGGCTTTACCCCATCAATTTATACGCCGAATTACATGCTCGTAACAGAAGCATTAATCGAGCAAGTACATAATAGAGGCATGAAAATCTTTGTATGGACGGTAAATGAAAAAACTGTGATGGTAAAATACATCAACATGGGTGTGGATGGCATCATAACCGATTATCCCAACTTGGCAGCAGAACTGTTAAATACAAGGTTGTAAAAATATAAACATGCCGGGAAAGTAGCAAATACGGTTTTGCTAAAAGGAAAGATATCAGAGTTTAAGCCTCTTTAGTACTTATACTTTCCACCCTCGATTCTGTTTTTCAGCCAAGCAAAACGATGTTAAAAAGCCTCCTTACACAATTTTCAATGTAAGGAGGCTTTTTTATGACCTCAAATCAATCCGTTGTACCGGCTATTATATTTTGGCAGTCAACACAGGAACCGGTGAATGATTGACCACAATTTCAGCAACACTGCCCATGATTAGCCGCGCAAGACCTGCTCGCCCATGTGTGCCTATGACAATCAAGTCTATTTTATGGGTTTTGATGTACTCAAAAATACCCTCCTCGACCGGTCGCAGGTAATCTATACGGACTGTTTCTTTTTTCACCTTTTTACTATCCACATACCCTTCCAATCCAACAGCATCAAAATAGCGCGTATCATCGGCAGGGGTAAGAATTTTTACCAAATGCACTTTTGCATCAAAAAGCTGAGCAAGGACTAAAGTTTGATCTAAAAGACGACTATATTCGTTGGGATTTTCAAAATCTGAAAACAAAGCGATGTCTTTTAGTTGGTAATCTTCCGGGATTTTGTTCACCGCCAAAACAGGAACTTTAGACAACCGAACAACTTTTTGAGTGTTTGACCCCAATATCAGTTCGTTAAACCCACTGCTGCCATGAGTACCCATCACAATCATATCCGATTGAAGGACATTGGCATGATTCACAATATTTTCAACCGAGTCGTTGATAAAAACCTCCCATTCTACATTAATCCCTTTAAATAGATCAGCAGAAGCAAAATCGCTGAGTCGTTTTTTGGAATTTGCAATGAAGGCTTTCAGTTCAGGATAGTTTTTTTCCTGTTCCACAGTCAGGTGGTCCCAATCAAATGGAATATTAATGAGGTGGAACAAAAAGATACTTGCACCGGACTTTCGGGCAATATATGCTGCAATATGTGCTGCATTGTTGGCTATGTCAGAAAAATCGGTAGGCAGAAATATTTTTTTCATCAGCTTGATGTTGTTATGTTTAAAGTTGATTTAGAGAACTAAAAAAGTGATTGAAATTCAAGACAAAGTGCTATTATTTGCAGTTATGTAACTCTTAAGGCAAGAACTAACGCATAACCAATAAAGGCATGTCCTCATTGTAGGTAAGAAGGCTTTCCGTAACGCTGCCATAAAAGAAAACTTCCATTGCGGAATGTCCTTTTGCCCCCATCACCAAAAAGTCCACGTCGTTTTTTCGGGCATATTCGTTGATATGTTTTGCCGGACTGAGGTAGATGTTTTCTTCAAAAATGGCTTCTACTTTGCTTTTATCAATTTGATATTTTTCGACAAATATCTCATAGGCACTTTGGGCATTCTCTAAAATGAGTGCGGTAAACTGTCCATAATTTTGTCCGATATAGTAGTAATTAACAGTAGGGATATCGAATATATTGATGGCTACAACTTTGGCATTATCTGAATTTTCTGCCAAATCAATAGCATGTTGTAATGCTTTGGCGGAATGTTTAGAGAAGTCAATCGGCACTAAAATTTTGGTAATTTTGGGGGCTGCTCCATGAGGCACAAACAAAACAGAGCTTTCTGTTTGCCGCGCAACTTTTTTGGCAACGATGCCACTGCCTTCCGATACTTTCTTTTTACCAACCACCAATAAATCAACGTTTTTCACCTTCGTCCAATGAACCAATTTCTCAAATGCAGCACCTTCTAATACCTCAAATTCTATGTCTAATCCAGTGCGTTGACCGAGAATTTGGGTTACGGTTTCTGTCATTCGCTGTTTCATCTTTTCGTCAAGCGATTGCATCGCAAACTCATTGCCATATTTTTCTCGAATTTCAGATGGGATTTCAAAATCGGGTTCGGTGTGAACACAATATAACTTCGCACCTCCAAATTTGTCGAGCAAAAAGCCGGTATATTGAAGTACTGTTTCATCGGTTTTGGTCAAATCCATAGCGACCATAATTTTTTTGAAAGTTTCCATTGTGTAATAAGTGTTTGGTGAATGGATAATAAAAGCAAAATTAAACCTTTTCCGTGATTGACAAAATGATTTGAGTATTTATTAAAAAATGACTTTTGTCATTTTCTAATGATTGAGTACTCATCAATGGAAATATATAGCAGGATGATTTACAACATGATTTGGCTAGGATTATTTTCAGGAACATCAAAGACTTAAATAGGAAAAACCCCTAACTTGCGCCATTATTAAATCTGCTAACCGATGAAAAACATTCCATTTTTACCTTATTTCGGTTTGTGGTTGATGTTGTTAATCAATTCTAACGTTTTACAAGCACAGAAAATCTCATTCTCTGAACACGACTTGAATGATATAACCTGTAAAGAACAATCCCAATATTTTCATTCTAACGGACATAAACAAACATCGGTATCAAGTTTAACCAATGATGTGTTTGATATTACCTACGCTCAAATGGAATGGAATATTGATCCTGCGGTAAACAATATTTCGGGCAATGTTACTTTTTATTTTTTTCCTCGAACATTAGACTTTGATACAGTTTACCTCGATTTGTCTTCTTTGCTGACAACAGATTCAGTTCAATATCATGGTCAAAACATCGGCTTTAGCCAAGCCGAACCCGAAGCACTTCAAATCATCATGCCTGATGTTCTTTTGCCTGATTTGCTCGATTCTTTGACTGTTTATTATCAGGGTATTCCCCCCATAACAGGTTTTGGTTCATTTATACAAACAGACCACGAAGGGGCCCCCATTATTTGGACGCTCTCCGAGCCTTACGGCGCAAGCGATTGGTGGCCTTGCAAAGACGATTTAACCGACAAAATTGATTCGATTGATATTTTTGTTACCTCACCATTGGGTTACCGAACGGCAAGTAACGGATTGTTGGTTTCTGAAATCAATACCGCTACTCAAACTACCTGTCATTGGCAACATCAATACCCTATTGCGACTTATTTAATAGCCATTGCCGTTACAAATTACGTGGACTATACGGATATGATTCCTTTGAGCGATTCTACTTTGCCTATGCTCAATTATGTTTACCCCGAAAGCCTTGCAGATGCCATGCCGCTTACGGCAGATCAGGTGAAGGTTATGCAATTATATGACTCACTTTTTATTCCTTACCCTTTTATAGAAGAAAAATATGGCCATGCCCAGTTTAATTGGGGAGGAGGAATGGAACATCAAACCATGAGTTTTGTCGGCGGTTTTGGCTTCGAATTGTTAGCCCATGAAATGGCACATCAATGGTTTGGCGACCACGTAACCTGCGGCAGTTGGGAAGATATATGGCTCAACGAAGGTTTCGCAACCTACCTTTCCGGACTTTGTTACGAAAATTTGTTTGATGGAATTTATTGGCTACCATTTAAAACCCAGCGCATCAACGCCATTACCAGTCAACCGGACGGTTCCGTTTGGTGTAATGATACGACAGTTGTCGATCGTATCTTTAATGGAAGGCTTAGTTATGCCAAAGGAGCAATGATATTGCACCAACTGAGATGGGTAATTGGCGATGAGGCCTTTTTCACCGCCCTAAGAAACTATCTGAACGACCCCAACCTAGCCGGCGGTTTCGCACGAACGGAAGATTTGAAAGCACATTTTGAAAGTGCAAGCGGTCAAGACCTCGATTGGTATTTTGCCGATTGGTTCTATGGCGAGGGGTTTCCGTCTTATCATTTAAATTGGTATCCTTATGATGGTTCAACTAATTGTGTCATAGATATCATTCAAACACAATCGCATCCATCTGTAGATTTTTTTGAACTCCCATTGCCGATACGAATTTTCTACGAAGGTCAGGATACTCTAGTAGTACTTCAAAATAATATCAATTCAATAGGGGGGCAATCTTTTTTTATTTCGATACCTTTTTGGGTCGACTCCATTCAATTTGATCCAGACAAATGGATTATTTCCAATAACAACGAAATTACGAATTTATATGAAAGCATTTATATTCCCAACCACGATAACTATTTAAACCTTTACCCCAACCCCGCTCAAACTACACTTGTTGTAGAAGCCGGTACGAAATCCATACATTTAGTCGAAGTGTTGAACATATCCGGCAACTTACTTTTGCAACATCCTGTCGAACATATTTCTCAAACTACGATTCAAACAGGGGATCTTTCTCCCGGCATGTATTTGGTAAAAGTCCATACAGATAAGCGTGTCTTGGTTCAAAAATTTGTTAAACAGTAGCCGTTATTTATGGAAACCTCCTATTTACCCGAAGCCTTGACATTGGTTGGTCATGATTTGAATCTGTCAGATGAAATCTCCAATCTTAGCCACGAAAATGTCGAACAGTTTCGGCAATGGTTAGCCAATCAAATTGCCTACAAAATGGAAACCGATATGGAAGGCTTTTTACAAGCTCTATATCGCATAGACATTTCCGAAAAAAAAGCCATGCAGGCCTTGTCGAACCAAACCGAATTGCCTCCGGCATTGGCTTTAGCCGATTTGGTGATTGAGCGGGAAATACAAAAAATAAACACCCGGCGTTGGTATAAAACACAACAGGAACAGCAGCAAACCAATACTGACGAACCCGATGATATCGTTGCCGATACATGGGATTAACCCTATTTTGAACCTTTTACTTTTTCATGACACGAATCATTCTCGCCTCTCAATCCCCCAGAAGACAACAGATGTTGACCGAAGCAGGGGTAATATATGAAGTCATTACCCACGATACTGACGAAAGCTATCCACCCAATCTTTCTGTTACCGATATAGCGGAA
Source organism: uncultured Bacteroidota bacterium (assembly GCA_937907475.1). GTDB lineage: Bacteria > Bacteroidota > Bacteroidia > Chitinophagales > UBA2359 > UBA2359. Next base: position 23,838 of record CALCIK010000175.1, read on the forward strand.
TATATTGCTCATCAAAAGGCATTGGCTGTTCACCAGCATTTGAATAGCCCTGACGATATTATTATCAGTGCCGACACGATTGTAGCTTTGGGAAACACGCTTTTTGGTAAACCCACCTCAGTTGAAGAAGCCACATTGTTTCTATCGAGTTTGTCGGGGAAAGAGCATCAGGTGATAACCGGAGTTTGCCTACTCTGCAAAAATAAAATTCGGATATTCCACGCTGTTACTACCGTTGAGTTCTACGAGTTAACTGAAGACCAAATCAGTCATTATATCCATGCCTATCAACCGTATGATAAAGCCGGCGGATATGCCATTCAAGAATGGATAGGTTTGGTGGGAATGAGAAAAATCAATGGTTGTTATTTTAATGTGGTAGGTTTGCCGGTAAGTGCATTGTTGAGAGAATTAACACTTTTTGTTCATGAGGAATTGTAATATTTGTGAACAAAAAGTAACGAACTATCATTACAACCCTGTTGTTTTGTTACAACGTTATTAAAAACCTCCTAACAATCACTAAAACTAAATCATTGTCAAAACCCAACTCATCGGCTCAAAGCCCAATAAACAGTTCCCCCATGTTAATAGAGTGGAAAGATGACTCGTCGGAGTTTAAAAAACATTTGTTATCATTAGAAGTAACCATGATGCACGATGATGACCGACCGGTTTATCTCGCAGGTAATTTTAACAATTGGAAAACCGATGACGAGAACTATAAATTGGAAAAGCTGGACAAGGGCAAATACCGGTTTGTGTTTACTCAAGATATGCCTCTACCCGACACTTTGGAGTATAAATATGTAAAAGGCGGTTGGCACAATGTTGAAATAGACTCTTATGGCAATACCCCTCCCAATCGGAAGGTTGAAAAAAAACAAGGGGCAGTTTCAGACCATGTTTATCATTTTCAAAACAATGGGCAAGCCCATAAACCACAATTCCTTCCCAAACTCGTCTTATTGACCGACGGGAAAGACATACCGGGAATGCGCCGAAAAAGGAAAGTTTGGGCAATCCTGCCTTACAACTACGAGCAAAGTAATCGCCGCTATCCGGTACTTTACCTCCACGATGCCCAAAACCTGTTCGATGATTTTGCTCCTTTTGGTAACTGGGCAATTGACCGAAAATTGGCCATCCTTGCCGAAAGGGGAATGTCCGACCTTATTGTCATTGCCATAGAACACGCCGGGAAAAAGCGGATTGCCGATTTTTCTATATTCCCTCATGTAAACAGTTCGCAAGAAGGGAGGAAATATGTCAAAATGGTGGCCACCAAACTAAAGCCTTACGTGGATGAAAAATTAAGGACTTTGACGGACCGGCTAAATACCGGTATCGGCGGCAGTTCGCTCGGTGGATTAGTCAGTATATATGCCGGACTTTCATACCCGCAAGTGTTTAGTAAATTGTTGATTTTTTCTCCTTCACTTTGGATGAACCCTCATATCCACTTTGAAACCATGCACTTTGAGAAAACCTATCAAACCAAGATTTATATGTATGCCGGTGAAACAGAAAGTGCCAACATGGTACCAAATGTCCTTAGGTTTAAAGAAACGCTTCAACATCAAGGAGTCGCTCAAAACAATATCCATTTCAGAATAAACATAGACCCCCAAGGGAAACACAACGAGTATTATTGGGGTGAAGAATTTCCAAAAGCAGTAGAATGGCTGTTTTTTAACCACTAACCCGCACAAGATTACTTCACATATTTAACGAAATAAAAGATGAACAACAGAACAGATGCTTATCCACACAGTTTGATTATTCCGTTATTCAAAAACGAATTACTCGGAAAATCACTCGAAAAGATTGCTAATGTTATCGGTATCGATTCCGAATTGCTGCAATCAGAATTTAAGGCAGAATTCAAAGAAGTACAAAGTATTTACGCCGTCAATCGTAGAAAGCCCGACCTTAAAAAAGTGTATCTTTTGGGATTAGGCACTACTTCCAATACGGGTGATTTGTTAGATGCTTTTAGAAGTTTGGGGAAAAGAACAAACGGTAAAATGTCAAATACGGTTGGGCTTGAACTTTTCCTGTCAAACGCCCCACGTCGTTCAGAAATGGTTAAAAACTTGGTAGAAGCCGCCACAAACGGACTATTGTTGAGCCAATATAATATTGGTATTTACAAAACCAATGACAGCGAATCTAATAATCAACCAACCGACAAAAAAGATTACACCTTACATGTTTTTGCCGAAAGTAGATTTGATAACATTGTCCATTCGGCAATTCATAAAGGGGAAGTACTTGCAAAAGCACAACTATCGGTTTTTGATTTGGTAAATGGTGCAAGTAATAGCATTACCCCTCAAAAATTAGGCGAATGGGCTGAAGTATCAGGTAAGGAGCATCAATATAAAGTTACCGTTTTTCAAAAAGAACAAATTGAAGAACTTGGGTTACATGCTTTGCTTGGTGTTAACAGAGGCAGTGAGTATCCACCGACATTTCTTGTTATGGAATATCTGCCCCAAAATCATCAAGAAGGAAATAGTCCCCTGCCCAAAATAGGGATAATTGGTAAAGGGGTAACCTATGATACGGGAGGGCTATCCATCAAAACGGTGAACATGCAATATATGAAAAGCGATATGGCAGGTGCAGCCGCCGTACTTGGTACGATGCAAGCCGCAGCAACCCTGCAACTGCCCATTCATTTAATTGGGGTTATTCCGGCAACAGACAACTGCGTGGATGCCAAAGCGATTAAACCGGGCGATGTTATTAGTTCTTATGCCGGTAAATCCATAGAGGTGGATAATACCGATGCCGAAGGCAGGCTTATTTTGGCAGATGCCCTTGCCTATATTCATCGCAACTTTAAACCGGATGTGATGATTGATTTGGCAACATTGACCGGCAGTTGTGTTGCAACCTTTGGCTACAAAGTAGCAGGGTTGTTTTCAAATAATCAAGATTTAGCCAAACGACTCTACGATGCCGGACAGCAAACAGGGGAGTACTTATGGCAATTACCAATTTGGGATGTTTACAAAAAAGCGATTGCCTCTGATATTGCGGATTTGAAAAACAACAACCAACCTCCTGTTGCAGGAGCCATTGCCGCTGCCAAATTCTTGGAAGTATTTATTGAAAATCACAAAGCATGGGCGCATTTAGACATTGCCGGCACTGCTTTTGGAGATTCAGAATACAGTGGTCAAAAAAGTGCAACTGCTTATGGTGTTCGTCTTTTAATTGCTTACTTAGAGCAATCGATTAAGTAGAGAATATCGTTTCCCTTTTATTTTTAAGACTTATCAACCACCACTACTTTACCAAGCAAACAAGGGGTATTGTCCCATTAGGGCATTTACCTCTTGTTTAACGGCAGCAATTTTCTGGTCGTTATCTGCATGGGTAATGACGGCATCTATCCAATCCACAATTTGCAACATTTGTGCTTCTTTAAACCCGCGCGAGGTAATGGCAGGTGTACCTATTCGTATGCCCGAAGTAATAAACGGTGAACGGGTATCAAATGGGACCATGTTTTTGTTAACGGTGATGTCGGCCAATCCAAGTGCTTGGTCAGCTTTTTTACCACTGATGTTTTTATTGCGCAAGTCAATAAGTAGGAGATGATTATCTGTTCCACCCGAAACAAGGTGATAGCCGCGTTGATTAAACTCGGTTGCCATAGCTTGTGCATTGAGGCGAACCTGTTCCATATATACTGTGAAATCTGAAGTCAATGCTTCACCATAAGCTACGGCTTTGGCGGCAATAACATGTTCGAGGGGGCCGCCTTGAATGCCGGGGAATACGGCACTATCAAAGAGTGCGCTCAAAAATTGAATTTCTCCTTTGGCATTGGTCAATCCAAAAGGATTTTCCATATCGGTTCCAATCATTATCATGCCACCCCGAGGACCTCTAAGGGTTTTATGTGTAGTTGTGGTAATAACGTGGCAATGAGGCATTGGGTTATTCAGCAAACCTTTGGCGATGAGTCCGGCAGGATGGGCGATATCAGCCAATAACATTGCTCCGACTTCATCGGCAATTGCACGAAAGCGCGCATAATCCCAATCGCGGGCATAAGCCGAAGCACCGCAAATAATCAATCGGGGCTTTTCTTGTTTTGCAATTGCTTCTACCTTATTCATATCAATCGTTCCGGTCGTTTCCTCTACTCCGTAAAAAACCGGTCGGTATAGCTTTCCCGAATAATTCACCGATGAACCATGTGTCAAATGCCCCCCATGAGAAAGGTCAAATCCTAAAATAGTATCACCGGGTTTGAGCAATGCCAACATTACTGCAGCATTAGCCTGGGCACCTGAATGTGGTTGAACATTTGCCCATACAGCCCCGAACAGTTGTTTGGCGCGATCAATTGCAAGTTGTTCTACTTTATCTACCACTTCGCAACCGCCGTAATAGCGTTTGCCAGGATAACCTTCTGCATATTTATGTGTGAGCACACTTCCCATAGCCTGTCGAACTTGGGGGCTGACAAAGTTTTCAGAAGCAATGAGTTCTATACCTCGTGTTTGCCGGTCTTCTTCTTCGCGTATGAGGTTAAAAATTGTGCTGTCAAAATGCTTATCCGTATTAGCAGAGGTACCGCTCATGTTGTATTGATTATTTTATTTGGCGGCAAAGATAGGCATTTTGGCTAACTATGCCTTTAATGGACTTAGTTATGAAACTTGTAGAGGTGTATATTAGGGAACTTCAAAAGTAGATTGAAAACTTACTCTAAATGAATACGGTTAACAAAGTTTTCCATGATGTATTCTTCCATATTGGAATGTAAGTTCTCTTCTTTTTCTTGAAGGTCGTGAAAAACCCACATCATAATAATGCTGAGAAGTAACGCAATAAGAGTAGTATCAAATGCCAAGTACATAGAATTGGTGATATTTGCCAACCCTTCGGGAGTGTCTGCTTCATGGGCATATCCTAGTGCTTGAGCAATTCCTAATATCGTACCGATAAAACCAAGCGAAGGAATTGCCCAAGCAATATATCGGACAATTGATTGCTTGCTTTCTGCACGGGCATAATTAATTTTCACTTGTGCCGAAACCACGCTCAATACATCAGAAACTGATTTGTCGGCACGAAATTTTGTGGCGGCTTTCTTAATGATGTCCACAATAAGGTATTTGTGTTCTTTTTCAAAATCAATCATCTTGATTTTTAACTCATTGACATCATCAGGCGATAACACCCATTGTTCTTGTTCGGGTAATAGGTGTAAAGTAAGGCTTTTACTTTCGTAGTTTACTTTGTTAAGCAGTGATATCATTTCAAAAATACCCCAAAAAAAGGCAATATAAGTTATAAACTGTACGATACCACCAGGCATATCGCCGCCGAAAATTTGAAAAACTCGTTGTAAAGTAGGCTGGCCAATCAAATTAAAACCGGCTATAAATACGGCGTTGAGTAAAACTGCCGATAATAAACCTAATGAGAAGTTTTTTAACCTTTGTTGATTCATGGTTACTTGCGGATTGTTGTTTTCGGTTTGTAAGTTGGTAATTAGAATTATTTTCGAATGGCTACTGTATCGGTGAATTCAGTGTTCTGAACACTGTTGGCAGCTGAGTAATGATCATCAGCCGCATCCGTGCTTTTAAAAACTAATTTTGTTGTGCCGACCTGAACTGTATCGCCATCTTTGAGAAACACCGTTTTACTTTTAGGTAGTCTTTCGGTAAGTCCGTTGATATAGGTTCCATTTGTACTCGGATGCCCACTTCTCAAACTGCCGTCATCGGCTAATTGATAAAGGAAGCGATGCAAAAAGTCTTTGGTAATGTTAATAATAGAATGTATTCTGCTAACATACTCATCGTCTTCTATCCGAATGTCAACATGATGTGGGCCATCGGGTCTGCCAATGACATTTTTGCCTTCAAACAATTGGTAGGTAACGGGTAGTTTACCTTCGGTGTGAACCACTAACCAACCGGCTACGATTTTGCCCGACTTTTCGGGGTTTTTGTTTTGTTTGATGATGACCTGACCGGTTACACCTTTTTCAATTTTTTCATCGGGCTTAAGTTTGTCTAAAATGGTTTTGATGTCCACTTGTTGTTCCTGAATACGAAAAACATCGTTGACAGACATCTCCGGAGTAGGTTCAATTTGTTTGATGTTTTCTATAATCACCTCTTCGGGTTGTACTTCAGGATGTTCTACATATTGGTTCAGTGGATAGTTACAAAACTTGCACCGATATTTTGGTGCGACAACCGGAGTTACTTTTTTACAATTATAACATTGAATTTTAGCCATTGACTTTTTTGGATTTACTACTTTTTGCAAATGAGGGTTAAAGATAGAAAGATGCTTAGAAATTGTCGCTTTTTTAGTCGAAAAGTGTTGCGAAACTAAATTTAGTATTCATGTTTGGAATCCTTTGATGCAATGAATTATAGTTTTGAGAGGGAGTTTAGTGTTTGCGGAATGAATTACAAGTAGGTCATCTTACTTAACGACTAAAACGTTACTTGATGGGCTACTTATTTTACCACTGATGGTATTTATATTTAAGTCACTGGATATAATTGTCTTGGAACTGTAAACTGTAACCCTACAAATATCTTTTTCACAAAAGGTGTTATAAATTTAATTAGCATGGAACTTTATAGAAGTTTGTTGAATTTACCTGTTGAACGTTTAGATGTTCTTAAAATACTAGCACATGGTTAATAAAATTTACACTGCCATTGTTTTATCTTTGTTATGGACTTTGCTTTTGTGTTTGTTCAGTTGTAGTAACGCAGAATTTCGCGATCATGTGAAGTTAAAACAACTAATTTACAAAATAGATTCGGTTGGCATTATAGAATACAAACAACCAATTGAGCTTAGGCAGGAAGCATTGGGAGCAATAAAATCTTTTTTAGCTGCATATCCCAACAGCATCTATGCAGATTCACTTTCGGTTTTACACGAACTTTATACTGATGAAGTCAAATGGTTGACAGATGAACAGATTGCTTTTACCAATTTGCAAGATCAGGTAAATGCTGCCAATACTGTAACGTTGGTAGAACAATGCCGAAAAACATTTTCTCAATTTGAAGTGTCGTTTCCTAAAACTCCGATGAGACCGGAATTGGATGACATAAGTCTTATATTGTCTTTTGTTATGAACACTGAGTCCATTTCTCCCGACTCTATAATTGAACTGAACGACCTTAACTCCCATATCCATCAGAGCAATAATTTACTGGGTAAGCTGAAAGGGGAAACCTATCATTCACGGGTGGAGCATCGAATTAGGCTACTGGAAAGCCGTCGTCAAATTGCTTGCGAGAACGAGATCAAAGTGCAATCGAGTATGATGGAAGATGAAATGGAAGGTTATGCTACAAGTATGTTTCATTCACAATGCACCTGCCTTAAACTACCCGGAATTTTTAAAAAGTTTGTAGGACTAAAGTCTTCACCTCCTAAATTGAAAAATTCTAAAAGGGAAGATGAAACTGATGAAATTAAGCTCTATCAAACTTATGAATATTTAGGACCCGGTGGCACCTTATGTAGCGAATCAAGATTATTTACCATTGAGGCAATAGGCACATTAACAGCAAATTGCGAAGAAGGGGTTAGTTACAATATTTCTGCAAGCATGCCTAATCCACCTATAATAAAATAACTGACCCAACGAATGAACGAAATGGATTAGTTCCATTCAATTATTTGGGGTATTTCGGCAGTATTTTTAACTAATGGTAATTCTACAAAAAATGTCGTGCCTATATTTAACTCAGTCATGAACCATATTTTACCATTGAATGATTCGACTATGTTCTTAGTCATTGGCATTCCTAATCCCATGCCTGATGTTTTAGTGGTGAAGTTAGGTTTGAATATTTTATCTCGAATTTCTTCATTAATACCGGAGCCATTGTCTCTAATTGAAATAGTCAGATGTTGATTAGAGCCGGGAATGACTACAATTTCTATTCTTCCACTCTGATTTTCGGGTATTGCTTGAATAGCATTTTTAACAATGTTATTAAACACCCGAAGAAGTTGACTCCTGTCGGCTGCTACAAAGTAGTTGTTTGAAGGGAAAATGGTTTCTATTTCAATGTTCTCAGTATTGTGAAACAGATCTGCTACATTCACAATTACCTCTTTAATATTGACACTCTGTATATCTGCTTTAGGCATTTTTGCAAAAACTGCAAACTCTGTTGCAATTTGTGCTAAAGCATCTATTTGTTCAACAAGGGTTACAGCAGTGTTTTGAGATAGTTCGTTAATGTTGGGTTTGTTATCTTTTGCAGCCCTTTGCAGAAGTTGAATCTTTAGTTTCATGGGTGTCAGGCAATTCTTGATTTCATGTGCTATTTGTTTTGCCATTTCCTGCCAAGCCAATTGCCTTTCATTTTCGGCTAATAATTTTACATTTTTTTCCAGCTCCTGAATAGTCTGATTGTATTGCGCCACCAATTCACCTATTTCATCTTTTTGTGTCCAAACAATTAATTCGTTTTCTTGCCCCAACTTGACATTTTTTAGTTTGTCACTAATCATTTTGAGTGGGTTGGTAATGTATTTTACGATAAAATAAGCGACCACAAGCCCCACTAATAACAGTAAAAAATAAATATTGACAAGTGTTATCAAAAAGCTTAAAAATTCTCTGTTCAATACTTTTTGACGTGCATAGTAGGGCAAGTTTAAATAGGCTACCGTTTCTGATCCCGACTCGTTTTTAATCGGGATATAGCCTGATTGGTAGTTAAGGTTACCCAATTTTTCTGTTTGTACAAATTGGTTATTTTGTTTGTTGACTAATTGATACCAAGCAACGGGGTGCATCATTTCGGACAATAAACCGGATTTGAAAATCTTGATTAACGAAGAACTTATCATTTTGCCTGACTTATCATACAAATTGATGTCAATATCATAAATCTTAGAAACGTCCTTCAGGATTTGCGATATTTCGACTTTGTTGTAAAGAATATTTTCTTTAGTAACGGTCAAGTCAAGTTGTGAGGTTTCGGAATTCATCTCGTCTAAATAATTTTCGCTATTCTTGAGTTTTTTAGTTTGTTCAACAATATTGTCTATTGTTGCTTGAGCCTCATTTATTTTTTGCATGAGTTGCTCGTTATAAGTTAAACTGGAGCGATTGTAAAAATTATAAATGGTAATCGCCCCCACAAAGAATAGTGCAAGGAAAATCATACCGACAATGCTACTATTTATACGCTTTTGCAAGGAGGAGAATAAAAGCGTATGGAAATCAGATCTGCCTTTATTAATATTGAACAAGGCTTTGATGCCAATTGTAAGATAAAGCAGTATAATTGAAGAGATAAATAAGTAGGCCGCTAAAGATAAAAGGCTAAATGGATTTTTTTGCGGTTTAGATACAACCACCATTTTAACGGGAATGGTTTTGCTTTTGGAATAAATAGAGGCGGTATCTGTAATTTGTGCCCAATATATCAGGTGTGAATAGTTGTTTTCGGAAATAAGGGTATCCTCATCCCCTTTGTATCGGATTAAGTTTTTTGGTTGTCGCAAGCTATATGTATAGTTACCTCTATTGCTTTCCAAGATGCTGTTTTGATAAATGGCAAAACTATAATCTGCCCATTCTTGTGGTTCTATCAAATTTTCATCTGAAAAAAGTTCGGGATAAACACTCTCTCTTCTTCCGGTTTTAGGTTCTAATTCAATGATTAAATATCCAACCGGCGATTGAAGGGATAGAGAATCGTGCGTTTCAAAAATGGGCAGTTTGGACAGATAATTATATCCGTTGACTTCGTTTGGGACCAAGTATAAATGTCTGTTGCTGGTGTTGATGCTATTGACCCCTATTTTCTTATTAAAGTCGTGTAAATACTTCGAACTGTTCTGAAAATTTAAAGCGTTACCTTCATTATCAAAAGCTAAAATGAATTTGAAATCATACTTTTCGCCAAAATCTTGCAGGTAATTTTGAGCGATAAAGGCTTTTAAATCGTCCGGTTTGAAAAGTGTTTTTTGAGTATAATATTTTTGAATTACTGTGTCTTCAAAAATTACTGTGGCTATCGTATCAATATGCGTTTCCAAAGACATGTCTTTCTGAATGGCTTTGGATATTGCAAATTCTTTTCGTTTTTCCAATTCGCGTTCTGAAGAATTACTGTAAATGAGTGTTGACGCAAACACTGTAAGGGCTACTAACCAAAAAATAGCCTTGTTTGAAACAATGACCGGAGGATATGGAATGATAAAGTAGGGATATGAAAAAACGAAAGCAATCAACCCAACAACAATCGGTAATTGTTCTAAATCAAAAGGCAAAAATAACAATGATAGTCCATATAGCAGCAGCATTAAAGCTGCTGTTCCCAGTTTGTATTTAAGCGGAATATTTAGACTTTCTAAATACAAGCCAATCAATTGTAAAAAATAAAAGAAACCAATAAATAGCAATACAACACAGAGCATTGCCACCATTGTCGTGGCTTCAAATGTTATTAAATAAGAAAGGTCTAAGGCAATATCAAAATTTAAGATGATCAAATGTAAAACATAAGCCGTTATTGAACCGGCAATCAGCGCACCCAAAATAGCCAACGAAAATCGTGTAAGGCGGTAACTTTGAGAATGATTGACCTGATTTGATATGGGACGGTAATGATAGAAAAAACTGAATGCCCAAGCTACAAAAAACAAGTGGATACACAATTCTCCCAAGGTCCCAAGGAAAACCATTTCGCTTTTTGCAGAAGTGTCAAAAACCGACCAATATTCGAGCGTGGCCGGTAAATCTAATAGTGAGATTAATACCCGAACAATAAATAATGCTACTACAAAAAATACAAAGGCATCAAAGAAGTTCCTTTTTCTTCTCAGTTCAATAGCTACGGCTTGGAGAAACACAAGGAATAAAATTATTGCCGCCGACTGCAAAGCCAAGACCCACCAATTAACTGTTTTACTAACATTCGATTGGGGGTAGTAAATATATAGGGATGAGCTTAATTCTTGTTTACCTATTTTGATACCATTTTCTACTTCCTCTGAACTAAACAAAATGTTTTCGGGAATTTGAAAAATCGGATTGGTCGAACTTAACAAATTCGGGTTATTACTATTGTAGGTGTATTTAATCGGCAATAATCCTATTAGCGTAATGCCCGGTAAAGTGGCGTGGTTACCGCCATACTTTCTGATGATTAGTTGAAAGTATGCATTTTGCAGCTTAACATAACTAACCCCGTCCGGGTAATCTTCAAACCAAAACGGAGTTTGTGGTATAATCTTATTGTTACTCCAAAAAATCAATTGGCTTTTTTGGTACAATAGAATATTGTATGGTTTGCTTACTAATTGGTTCAGTTCATCTTCGGTAAAACTCCCTTTTGCTAAACTATCAATCAGGGCTTCGTTACCAAAAAAACTGTAGATATCTTTCTCCCAAAAATTTAAACGAGCAGTAATGTTTTGTGCAACTTCTTGTAGTGAACTCGAACTTTGACCGGGTTTTAATAACCAAAGCGAAATTAGAAACAGCAACATGACTGCCGAGAAAAGCAGCACTAATCGTTTATGTCTTTGAAGCAAAAGTATGATTGAACCGGAAGTGATAATATTCATGTAGTTGAGAAAAACGCTAATCTGATTAATCCTGAAAATCAAACATCGAAAATAATATAAAACATTTTACCTTGCCACATATTTAACCAAACTATTTGATATTTTCATTAAAGCAATGTTTTTTTACAAAACCATGATAATTCATCGTCTTTTTGCTTTACTTTGCTACGGTTGACCTATTTAATATCAAATGTACTAATTTTTTGAAAACGCTCTCTGAATGATTACCATCGCTCACATCATCAATCCGGTAAAGGTTTCTATTACATCAGATTTATACTATGCTCAACCTATTACCTTTGAAACCATGCGTATTGCCAAACAATATGTGGAGGGGAAGGTTGAAGTTCAATTGTTTTCTGCTCATTTCTCCGAAGATGTTGACATTGTACCCGACTATTTTACTCAAACACCACTTCTTACCCGCTCCGCTCCTGATTTTTATAACTTTACCCGTTCTCGAAAACTTCCTCTGATTGCCGATATTTTACAGCACTTGTATGAGGCGACTGATGCCGAGTATTTGATTTATACCAATGTGGACATTGCGGTTGTGCCTAATTTTTACGAAACGGTTCACTATTACATCGGTCAAGGTTATGATGCTTTTATCATTAACCGCCGCCGTATTTCGGGTAAGTTCAAAAACTTGGAAGATATTCCGGCAATGATTGCCGAAGTTGGTTTACCCCATCCCGGGTTCGATTGCTTTGTATTTCACCGTAGCTTATTTCCATACCTTAAACTTGGTCATATTTGCATCGGTGTGCCTTATATTGAGATAAGCCTTTCGCACAATCTTTTTTGTTTTGCCAAAAACTTCATCCTATTACACGACAAGCATCTTACCTTTCATATCGGAAGAGAGGTGATTAAAGATTGGGCTGACAAAGAATATGTTGCCTTTAACAAGAAAGAGTTTGATACAATCAAAGCTGCATTGATGCCTTTGTTTGATATTCGGAAGTTTCCCTACGCTGATTTACCATTCCTAAAACGATACCTGAGTTGGGTATTTAATCCCGCTATGCAAATTAAAATTTGCACCGCTTTAGAATGGCGAGCTTTTAAGAAACGATGCCGTTTCAGATTTAATGAGTTGTTTTTTAAATTGATCAACGATTGGCGTTAACATTTACTTTGCTTGTGGTATAATGTTGAAGCCTTTAGAGGTAGTTGACCGATAATTCAAAAGGTTTATCAAAGTCGGTTGATGATTCCTTGAGGAGTTGATTAACTGAGGAATCGTGTGGCGTATTTTCCAATTGTAAAACTGCTTTGTCGCCATAAGTTTTACTTCCCAATTGTCGAAGAATTGTTGTTTTTTGGATAAAAACGGCTTTGGTAAGTTGGTAGAGTTGGAAATCCGATGTCAAGTTTTTGTCATCGTCAATAAGTTGATATCCCAAGGCTTGGTTATAGCGTTTTGCTTTTTGGTTCTCTCGATGTACCTTAATATAGGTAGTTTCTAATTGTAGTACCCAAAAAACAAAGTTGAGCATTGCTAAGACCGCAAACACAGGCACATGACTACCGGCGGCTTTTTCATTCCAAACAAAAATGCCACACTCGGCAGATTTACCTTGCCAATCTATATTTGTTGTGCTGATTAGCCCAATTGGAATTGTTTGATGCTCAATGATAAAGAAATAGTTTTGCGTGTTGTTGATGCCGGCAAACCATTGTTGTTGCATGTCGGCGGAAATGTATTGACGATATTCCATAAACCGACTCACATCGGGATGATTGCGCCAATAACGCACCATTTCAATTTCACTTTCAGCGAGTAAAGAAAGGGTTAACCCATATTGTGTCCACTTCATGCTAACAATGTTCTGATGGCGTATTGCGGCTTTTGGTTTTGACCGATGTAAATGCGGCGGAGGTATTCACCAATGATGCCCAAACAAAACAAGATGATGCCGGTTGTGAAAAATATGGCGGTAATGAGGGAGGTAAAACCCAATTGAAATCCCCAGACCATGTTGCCATATATGTAATACATCCCAACACAAAAGAAAGAAAAGGCAAACAGCAAGCCCCCGTAAGTCATTAACCGAAGCGGGATGGCGGTGTAGTTGATAATTAGGTCGAGCGTCATCAATATGAGTTTCAGCAACGGATAACCCGATGTTCCTTTTTTTCGCTTTTGGTGCATGACCGGTGTGGCGGCTATATGTGAAGTGTACCATTGCAACACTTCGTCTATGTAGATAAAGTTGTGCGTGTGTTGGATAATGTTGGCAATAATTACCTGATTGATTAACCTAAAGGACGAGCCTTCGTTGTGGGTTCCTGCTCCCAGTTTAAAGGTTTTTCGCACCAAATAACTCCCAATTCTTTTGATGATGGCGTGTTTTTTTATGGGGTAGGTTCCGTAAATGACATCTGCTTGGGTTTGTTGTTGGCAAAGTAAGAGCTTTTTGATTTCTTCGGGAGGGGTTTGCAGGTCGTCGTCTATGGTGATGACATAAGTGCCTTTTGCATATTTACATCCGCAAAGGGTGGCGTTGTGTTGACCAAAGTTTTTTACCAATTGAATACCTACTACTTGTTTCGGGTGGTTCTTTTTTAGTTGGACTATCTTTTGCCAACTGTCGTCCTGCCCGCAATCTTCTACAAAAATAACCTCAAAACTAGCTTTCATTTCCTCAAACACTTGTTTGGTGCGCAGAAACAACTCTTCTACCGTAATGGCACCGTTGTAAACGGGCACGACAACGGAATAATCAATGCTATGTTTGGAAGGAAATTGCATAATCTTTTAAAGGCTAATAGTTCTGCTCTTTTTTATGAACGAACAGGGCTTATTGCGAATTAGGACGCAAAATAGCTTTTTTGCCTTTCTTATAGCATAGTTGATACCGCTACAATGTTAAAAATGAATTCCAAAGAAGTTTTACCGCAGAGCTGCTTAAAATTTTACCGCAGAGTTACGCAGAGTTGCTTAAAGTTTTACCGCAGAGTTACGCAGAGTTGCTTAAAGTTTTACCGCAGAGTTACGCAGAGTTTACCGCAGAGTTGCGCAGAGTTTTCTTTGCGTTACTCTACAAAACTCTGCGGTAAAATCTTAAACGTTTTTACTGCTACAAACTAATAGCTTCTAAGCCCCCACACTCAGTCCGCCGTCTAGTCGAAGGGTTGTGCCCGTTATCCATTCCGAAGCATCTGATAACAAGTAGGCGATGGCATGGGCAACATCAAGGGGTTTGCCTATTCCTAAAGGATATTGTTGTGCGTGTTGGGTCATCAGATTATCGGAAACCAAATTTTGAGATTGTTCAAATATTTGAGTTTGTACCATAGCCGGTGCGACACAATTTGAACGGATGCCAATATGTGCTACTTCTAAGGACAAGGTTTTACTAAAGGCTTCCAATGCTGCTTTTGAGGCGGCATAAGCACTGCCGCCTTTGTAGGGATGTTGGGCAGCGATGGAACTGACGAAGACGAGGGAAGACCGGTGATGCAATTTTTTTTGTTGAAGCAATTGACTGACCAATGCTTGTGGGGCGAGGTAATTTATTTGAAGCAGTTGCATCGTCAATTTGGGTTGCAAAAATTTGATGGGGGCAGATTTCCAAATTCCGGCGCAAAAAGCCATTCCATTTAACACGGGTAATTGCTCTGTTAGTTCTGCTAATTGGGTGCTATCGGTTAAGTCGGCGGGGAATGCCAAATGTTCATCGTTTTCTAACTCCACCAAGATCTCATTTAACCGCCTTTCGCTTTGACCACTGATAACCAACTTTGCACCCATCTTAGAAAGGGTCAACGCCGTTTGACGACCGATGCCCGATGACGCACCGGTTACCAAAATGGTTTTCCCTGATAAATTGAATGAGTGCATGATGGAAAGGGGTTTAGATTTCAATGATGGGTAAACAGACTATTGGTTTGGTTTGAACCAAGGCAGAACCCCATGACAACCCTACGCCAAAGCCGGAAAGCAGCAAAGTTAACGGTTCATGGCTGATTTGGGTTTGTAATTGTGTTACCATTGTCAATGGAATGGTGGCACTGCTGGTATTACCGTAATCGTAAAGCGAATAGGGTACTTTTTCGTCCGGTAATTGGAGTTTGTTCTTGATGCGGTCGTTCATTAACTTGTTGGCTTGGTGGAAAACGAAGTAATCAATTTCGGAAACTTTTTGGTTGGTATGTGTCATTAAGGCTTCTACATTGGGAGCTACTTCCCGCAGCCCGAAATTAAACACTTCTGTTCCGTTGAGTGCCATTTGGGAGTCGCTTCTGATTATTCCGTTTTGGACTTCGTTGTGTTGGAAGGATTGGTGGGTAAAGGGGTTTCTGCCCCCTCCATCTTTAATGATGATGGCTTGGTAGCCGTTGCCGTCGCTTTGCAAATTAAAATACATGGGGGCGGCTTGGTTGTCCCAAGACAATGCGGTTGCTGTTCCGGCATCGGAAAAAAGCGGTGCGACACTTTTATCTTTTTCTGAAATAACCTTACTCAGCGCATCACCCACTAAAAGCAACCCCTTTTTACCATGCATATTCGCCAACAGACTACCCACCACCGACAGCCCATAAATATATGCCGAGCAGCCCAAATTGATGTCGAATGCTAAACAGGATTTGGGCAGACCCAAGCGTTCTTGCAAAATAATGGCTGTAGCAGGGGTTTGGTAATCGGGTGTTTGGCTGACAAAAATCAATATCTGTATATCTTTTTTGTCCCAGTGGAGGGCTTCCAATAATTTTTGCGCTGCTTCAAAACATAAATCGGAAGCACAAACTTCGGGTGGTGCGATACGGCGATTGGCAATGCCGGTTGTTTTGATGAGCAAGTTGCGCTCGCGCTCGTTCAACCAAGGGTAATCTTGGTTAGCCGCCACTTGTTTGGGAACACATGCCGATAGGCCGGAAATAGATACTTGGGTTATGGAAAAGAGGGACACTTTTTTAGTTATGAGTTATGAGTTATGAATGGTGAATGGTGAATGGTGAATTTTGCCACGAATGCACGAATGAAGAGGATATTGTTTTGCTTTATACCTTATACCTTATACCTTATACCTTATACCTTATACCTTATACCTTATAC
>CALCIK010000176.1 GCA_937907475.1 uncultured Bacteroidota bacterium
TAACAGATGCGAGTTGTGGAAACAGCGATGGCGCAATAGACCTGACCGTTGCGGGCGGAGTTGCTCCTTATACTTATCAGTGGAGTAATACTTTATCGGATGAAGACATCACCAATCTCCCTGCGGGCGACTACGACGTAACTGTTACCGATGCCAACGGATGTACTGCTACTCTGACCGCAACTGTTGCCGATAGCAATGCGCCGACCTTGAGTGTGGTGGTTACGGATGCGAGTTGTGGTAATGCCGATGGTGCGATAGACTTGACCGTTGCCGGTGGCGTTGCTCCTTATACTTTTGCTTGGAGTAATACCTTGACCGATGAAGACTTGACCAACTTGCCTTCGGGCGATTACGAGGTAACCGTTACGGATGTCAACGGTTGTACTGCAACCTTGACCGCAACTGTTGCCGATAGCAATGCGCCAACCTTGAGCGTGGTGGTAACGGATGCGAGTTGTGGTAATGCCGATGGTGCGATAGACTTGACCGTTGCCGGTGGCACTGCTCCTTATACTTTTGCATGGAGCAATACCTTGACCGATGAAGACTTGACCAACTTGCCTTCGGGTGATTACGAGGTAACTGTTACGGATGCCAACGGTTGTACGGCAACTTTGACTGCAACTGTTGGAGATACCCCGGTTGTTGATGCCGGACAAGATGGAGCGATGGAGGTTTGCAGTACTTCCGCGACTGTTGTTCAACTCGCTGATTTGATAATGGGTGAGGATGCCGGCGGAACATGGACGGCTAATTCGGCGGTCAATGCAGGTTCGTTTGACAGTGGAGCAGGGACATTTGCCCCCATCGGACATCTTGCGGGCGTTTACGAATTTAGTTACATCGTTCAAGGGCTTTTACCGTGCACCAATGATACCAGCACGGTCTTACTGACCATCAATATTTGCGAATGTGTGCCGCCTTTAACCCCAATCACCCTTGCTGCTACGGTGATATCGTGTGTGGGCGAGGTAAATACTACGCCTTTTGTTCCAGTTGAAGTGCCGGGTGTTACCTATAACTGGTACGATGCTGCTGTTGGCGGTAATTTGTTGGGAACGGGCGCAACCTTTACCGCGCAAACTCCCGGCACTTACTATGCCGAGGCAGTCAGCATCAGCGACCCCGATTGTGTCAGTCACGTCAGATTGGCATTTGTCCTCCTGCAAGATCAAGTGGCGTTGACCGTTCCCTATATGCTGACCACCCTACCCGGCGATCCGATACAAATCAACGCTTTTGTCAGTGCGACACTCGGCACATCGTTTACCTGGCAATGGACACCGGCAGCCGGATTAAGCTGTACCAACTGTCCTAACCCTTGGGTGACGGTAACAGAAAACACGACCTTTACCGTTACGGTGGTGGATGAATATGGATGCTCGGCTACGGCAATGGTCATCATTGAAGTAATTGACCGTATAGTGCTTATTCCAAATGCCTTCTCGCCCAATGGCGATGGTGTTAATGATATCTTCCGTGTGACAGGATTGAACATCGCCCAAGTAGAATACCATGTTTACGACCGTTGGGGCAATGAAATGTACAGCCAAACCACAACCGACCTGCTCGTTGGATGGGATGGCACACATAACGGCACCGATTGCGAGCTTGGGGTATATGTATACTATTGCATCGTCACCTATGAAGACGGTGAACAGCAACTTTTCGAGGGGAATGTTACCTTAATTTGGTAAACGCAACCTCGTAAATTGAAAAAAGCGGGTCGTCCTGATGGATTACCCGCTTTTTTTGTTTATACCGGTGATTTACGTTACCGACACCTTTTGTACAATTGTAAAAGTAGGTGTCGGTAACGTTTCCTTTAAACACGATAGACTATCGCCCGTCTTCTTCTAACTCCTTAATACATTCAGCTTTGAATGTTTCCGGGTCTAAGCCCCAATCTTGAACTATTTGCAGAATCGTGCTTGCGATTTGTTGTGCTACTGGAAGTATTTCTACAAAAGGCAACGCTGCTTTTAGGGCATCTTTGGCAAAAGCCAATGATTGGTCTTTATTGGGCACTGATTGAAGGTAGAAGATGCTTATGTTCGTTGCCGTCATCGCCACATCAGGCAGATAGGTTTGCGGGTTTACCTCGGCTAATGCCCGATAGCTGTTCAATGCTTCCCGGTATGCTTCTTCTGCTTGGGGGAACTCGTTTTTAACCCTGTGTAAAATCCCCAAATTGTTCAGGGTCATCGCCACATTAGGTAGATAGGTTTGCGGGTTTACCTCGGCTAATGCCCTTCTGATGTTCAATGCTTCGCGGTATGCTTCTTCTGCTTGGGGGAACTCGTTTTTATCACTGTGTAAAATCCCCAAATTGTTCAGGGTCATCGCCACATCAGGCAGATAGATTTGCGGGTTTACCTCGGCTAATGACCGGTAGATGTTCAATGCTTCTGAGTAGGCTTCTTCTGCTTGGGGGAACTCGTTTTTATCACTGTGTAAAACCGCCAAATTGTTCAGGGTCATCGCCACTTTAGGCAGATAGGTTTGCGGGTTTACCTCGGCTAATGCCCTTCTGATGTTCAATGCTTCGCGGTATGCTTCTTCTGCTTGGGGGAACTCGTTTTTATCACTGTGTAAAATCCCCAAATTGTTCAGGGTCATCGCCACATCAGGCAGATAGGTTTGCGGGTTTATCTCGGCTAATGACCTTCTGATGTTCAATGCTTCGCGGTATGCTTCTTCTGCTTGGGGGAACTCGTTTTTATCACTGTGTAAAACCGCCAAATTGTTCAGGGTCATCGCCACATCAGGCAGATAGATTTGCGGGTTTACCTTGGCTAATGACCGGTAGATGTTCAATGCTTCTGAGTAGGCTTCTTCTGCTTGGGGGAACTCGTTTTTATCACTGTGTAAAATCCCCAAATTGTTCAGGGTCATCGCCACATCAGGCAGATAGATTTGCGGGTTTACCTCGGCTAATGACCGGTAGATGTTCAATGCTTCTGAGTAGGCTTCTTCTGCTTGGGGGAACTCGTTTTTATCACTGTGTAAAATCCCCAAATTGTTCAGGGTCATCGCCACATCAGGCAGATAGATTTGCGGGTTTACCTCGGCTAATGACCTCCTGATGTTCAATGCTTCGGTGTAGGCTGCTTCTGCTTGCGGAATCTCGTTTTTAGCCCTGTGTAAAGCCCCCAAATTGTTCAGGGTAGTCGCCACAGCAGGCAGATAGGTTTGTGGGTTTACCTCGGCTAATGCCCTTCTGATGTTCAATGCTTCGCGGTATGCTTCTTCTGCTTGGGGGAACTCGTTTTTATCACTGTGTAAAAGCCCCAAATTGTTCAGCATAGTAGCCTTTTCTGTTTCATCTTTTGCAAAACCAAGGGCTTGTTGGTAGTATTTGATGGCTTGGTTGTGTTGGTTATGCGTCTGTAAAAAATAGGCACAAGCAAAACAGGTGTTGTAGCTTTGGTAGGTTTTTATCGCTTCTTCATAAAATCGTTTAGCCTCTTCAAACCAATTGGGTAGGGTTTTATTAAGGGCGGTGAGTTGGGCTTTCAAGAGGTATTTATTTGCAAGGGTTTCTGATCTTGCATTTATTGCTTCCCCTTCTTTATCCATTTCGGTTTCGTCAAGTGCGGCGTTGGCTTCCATAAATTTGCCTTCTTCAAACAGTTGGCGAGCTTGTTGCAGGCTCAAGTTTTGTGTGACATCAATTTTACCTAATGATGCAGCTACATTCAGTACACCGATTAGAAAGATTTCCAAATCTTTTTGGGTTTCATTTATTTCTCTACTACATTGTAACTGTTTATTTGTGAGTTCTTGCAGCCATTTTTGTGCGAGTTCTTTTATGCGTCCTTCGGGGCTGCTGCTAATTTCTTCGCGGGTTTCGTTTATTTCTTTGGTAAGGTTGTCAAACTCGGTTTGCAATTGCTGTAATTGCTTTTTTAGCAAATTATACTGTTCGTCGGCATCAAACCTTTTTGGTATAATGGCAGATGGGGTAAGCTTTTGTAATTCATTAGCTACCGCCTGTTGTATTTTATCCGGCAGGTTGTGTACTTCGCTTAAAATGGCATCTTGCCCTTGTTTCAGATCATCGAGTTTGTTATGAAAGCGGCGTATAGCCCCTACCCATAGTTCGGCATAAACATCAGTGCGCGTGTTTCGGGTTTTTAGTTCGTTTATGGCTTCCAAAATTTGGGTATTACCCTCTGTTACAGATTGCAGCAAACACTCAGAGTAGAGGAACTCTATTTTGGTTTTGGCTATTGAGTTATTATTCAGTTCGATGAAAAACGCTTCTTTAACCAAAGGTGCTAAATGCTCTTTAAAGAAGTCGAGAAAGGTTTCACTTAGTCCGTCATTGCCCCATTCGTTGGGTATGGGAGTAAGCAATTTCAAACGCTCGGCCAGTTGAGGATAGGTTTCTTGTGTATTGTTAAATGAGAGGTACTGCAATAATTCCTCTGCTTTTACGGGGTCGGTTGCGGCAGTTTCGGATAGCAAGTGTTGGGTTGCCTCACTGCTAAGGTCTGCCAGAAATTTCTTGATGGCTTCCTTTTGATATTCATTGGGTTTGTGTATTTCTATGTATTTCTTCTCTATATGTTTATATGCTTCTTGTATTGCCGCTACAAGAGCTTTTTGTATGTCGTGGTTGAGTATGCCGTCTTCACCTTTAAACATACGTTGCCAAGCAGGGTTGAGGGTGTCGTAGATAAACTGACTGCCAAGATTAGTGCCTAACCCGCCCATAATCATAGCCAGCCCTGCATCGGGGGCTATAAAGGCAATTCCTAAAGAAGCTGCTAATGCAGCGATATTTGCAATAAACGATTTCTTGATTTCCATCGTGAGGGTATTAGTGATGGTTGAAAAAAGAGCGATTTAAGTATCGCTGCTACCATAGTTGAGGTGCAAAACTAAAGGCGGATGATATTTTATTACAAAGGAAATAAAAAGATACGGCATATTGCATCTTTCAAAGCAAGTTTTTAGAATATTTTCATTCTGCCGTTGTCATTGTCCCCACAGGTTGCACCTGTGGCTATTCATTTTAAATCCCTCCGGGATTTTTGTTTTTTTGTGGATGTTTTGCTACCGATATATTATCCCTACGGGATATTTTGTTTCCATCCCTTTATCTCCTTATGATTAAACCCTATGCTGTAGGCATTAAATATCGGTAGCCCATCCATATATACATACAAAAATGCCGTAGGTATTCAACCTATTCCCATTCCCCACAGGTGCAACCTGTGGGAAAATCAAAAAATGCTTACAGACCCAACTCAAAACTTCCATCTGCCTCTATAACGGCCATAGACCCAATTCAAAGCTTTAATCTACTCCTATAACAGCCATAGACCCAATTCAAAGCTTTAATTTACTCCTATAGCGGCCATAGAGCTAAATCAAAGCTTTAATCTACTCCTATAGCGGCCATAGACCCAACTCAAAAATTTACTACAGCTCTGTAGCCCATTTTGATGATGCTTGAGAGGCACACTCATAGATTTTTGATGGCTTTTTAGGGTGTTTTTGGGTCGGTAAGGTATCAGGAAAGGAAAAATTTGATGAAAAAAGAAAAAAAATAGCAGAGTTGTGAACTTTTTTACAGGCTACATGCGTTATTAGTCCATCTATTCACAAAATGTTCACCTTTTAAATCCATCAACATGGCAATTCCAACCCCCGAATGGTTTTATTTGCGCAATGTTTTTAACAATGTAACGAGCAGCAACAACAAGCGCATGTTATCCCTATCGCGCGACCACCGCGATAAACTCTTTCAACAAAGCGCGACCGATCCCGAAATAGAAGAGCTTTATTTGTTAATGCAGCCGGCTTATGTGGCATTTAAGGATCAATATGCCAAGGTGAACAACAATTTCGCATTGTATAATAGCGCAACTAAACAAGTCGAAATATTAGCTTCCGAGTTGAACAAGAACATCAAAACTTGGGACATCAATATTCAGAATGTATTTGCAGATGATACGGTAGAGTACAAAGGAATTTTACCCAACGGGCGCAAGTTTTTTCAGTCGGGCACTTACGATCAACGCATGAGTGCCTTAGATCAATTGATTTTAGCATTACAAGCATATTCGGCAAACCCATCATTGTCTGCCGTGCTGACGTTAGTCCAAACTTTTAGCACCAATTTTCAAGAAGCCCGCTCAAAACAGCAAGGATACGAAGGTGACGACTCGTTGTTTCGCAACCAATTGGAAGTAACCCGCGAAAGATTGGCTGTCGTGATGCACCGCATCCTTGGAAAACTCATCTTTTTGTATGCCGACACACCCGCTACCATCGAGGCATACTACGAATTGCATTACCTTCGAGCAGCCCAACCTTCGGCAACCTCCGCCGCCACGGTTGATATTGCTGCTAACAGCCGGCTTCAGGCGATGGCAGGGATTTATACCCAAGACGATGAATTTGAATTGGCCAACGCAGGAACAACCCCCCTTGGATTTTTTATCACCGAAAACGAATTGGTCGCCACGCCGGACGACCTCACCGTAATGCAACCGGGCGCAAAACAGACCTACACTTTGTCAGAATTGTCAGACGGCACACCTTCGCGCATGTTAATTGTTGTAAATATCAATAATGTTAAAGGTAGATTTCGAGCAGCGTTGGTGCAACAACCAGCTTTGGTTCAAGAGGAATAGATTTCTTAAGAATTTACGATTTTAGATTTACGATTTAAGGCGTAAGGCATAAGGTATAAGGCATAAGATGTAAGACAGCACCATTGACCATTCACAATTGACCATTCACAATTTTAGATTCGTGATAAAGTTTGGTGAGCATTAGCCAAAGCAACCTTATTGCCTTAGTAACCACGCAATTACATATCATCGAAACCTTATTACCTTAGTAACAGAGTATTTCCATATCACCACAACCTTATTACCTTATCCCAATAGTTTGTGCCGTGTTTTAAATAAGGTAATAAGGTTTGATATTACTTATCACTTTATTTTTACTAAGGTAATAAGGTTTTTTTTGTTATGAGTTATGAGTGATTAGTTGTGATTGCCTTATGTCTTACGTCTATTGTCTTAGGTCTTAAATCGTAAATCTAAACTCATAACTTATAACTTATAACTCATAACTTCTAAGAAAGTATAACCCGCTGATATTCCCCCGCCAAGAAATATCCAATCGTTTCTTCCCATTCTTTTTTCATGGGGCGGCGGTCAATGCTTTTAAAACCTGCAACTTCGGCAGCCATTCCGGTAAAGAATGCGACTTCGGTATCTATAAGATATTCTTTGCCCAAAGCCAATGATTGGTATTTATGCGGAAACCGGATTGAATGGCACACAAATTGCTTTACCTCAAATAATCACTGCCTTTGCAAGGATTGACCGTGCTTTTATGGATGGCTAAGTTTGGAAAAAATCTCTCCATTTACGCATTTAGCAAAGCTATATACAAAAAGAAGCCCAAAAATTCTTGTAAGTTCTGGGGTGATTTACTACCTTTGAAC
Organism: uncultured Bacteroidota bacterium; assembly: GCA_937907475.1. Classification (GTDB taxonomy): domain Bacteria; phylum Bacteroidota; class Bacteroidia; order Chitinophagales; family UBA2359; genus UBA2359. Next base: position 7,475 of record CALCIK010000176.1, read on the forward strand.
GAGAAAATCACCGTGTATTCAACCTGCTTTTCTCTCCTGCTTCTCCGGTAGTTCTATCGGACATCTAATAACCCGATTAACCAAATAGCTTTAAATTGGCAAGATTAAACAATGAAAAAATCAAAAGGAAAAGAATTTATTTCGGAGTTAAAGCTCTACTCCGATTACCTCAAATGGGATGAAAACCTTGGCCGTTACGAAACTTGGCAGGAAGCATGTGATAAAGTATTGAATACCCATATCCTAAAGTATGGCGAAAAGATAAGACCATATTTGGACGAGATTAAACAAGGCTATTACGACAAAGAATTTCTTTCCTCGCAACGCAACTTGCAGTTTAGGGAGAGTGCAATCATTAAGCACAATGCCAAGATTTATAATTGCTGCACGACTTATGCCTATTCTCCCGATGTGTTTAACCGTGGATTTTACGTCCTTCTTTGTGGTTGCGGGCTGGGCGTTTCGTTGAAACAAAAGTTTGTTTCGCAATTACCCACGATTGACAAACGAGGCAACGATGTTAAACTGTTTACCATTCCCGATTCAGTCGAAGGCTGGGCGGAATCTATTAAGGTATTGATGAGTTCGTTTTGTAAACATCCGTCTCTTTACGAGGAGTATTACCAATGTCAAATCAAGTTCGATTACTCGTTGATCCGGCCAAAAGGGGCGTTTATTTCCGGTGGATTTAAAGCTCCCGGCCATGATGGGTTAAAGCAGTCTTTGGAAAGAATAGAAGATTTGCTCACCAATAACACGGGGGCTTTCAGAACCATAGTTGCTTACGATGTTTTCATGCACTTGTCCGATGCGGTTTTGTCCGGTGGGGTGAGACGCTCGGCTATGAATGTGATTATAGATGAAGAAGATAAGGACATGCTTTTTGCCAAAACCGGCAATTGGCGAAGCACTCATCCTTGGAGAGCGCGAAGTAATAACTCTGTCGGTTTGCTCCGCAATACTTTTACCGAGGCTGACTTTAAAAAATTGGTTGGCATGAACGATGGGGATAACGATATCGGGTTTGTATTTATGAACCACGAAGATGAGATGTTTAACCCTTGCTTTGAAATCGGATTTAACTTCTACGAACAGATCGTGGATAAATCGGAGGCGGTTTTTCAATTCTGTAATCTCAACGAGTTGAACGCATCGGCTTGTACGGATGGTAAAGGCAAATTTTCCGAACAAAAGTTTTACACCCTTTGCAGGTATGCCGCTATTCTTGGCACATTCCAAGCCGGTTATACCGATTTCCCGTATCTTGGAAAACAAACTGAATGGATTGTGGCGGGCGAAGCATTGTTGGGCATTTCCATCACCGGATGGATGACTCGCCCGGAGTTGTTTAACGAAAGCATCTTGTTTAAAGGGGCGGAAATCGTGAAACAAACCAATGCAGAAGTGGCACAATTCATCGGGATTAACGAAGCGGCGCGAACGACTACGGTGAAGCCGTCTGGCAATGCATCGGTTATTTTACAAACCGCTTCGGGCATTCACCCTGAACATGCCAAGCGGTATTTCAGGATTATGCAACTTAATAAAGAATCGGAAACAGCTAAGTATTTGGAACAAAACCACCCCGATTGTTTGGAGGAATCCCGGTGGTCTTCGACCAATTCCGATTATGTGGTGTATTCCCCTTGCGAAAACGAAGATACGGTCATTGTCAAAGATGAAATGCAGGGCGTGAAACATTTGAAATTGATTGAGTTGGTGCAAAACTCTTGGGTGGCAGGCGGTAAACGCGCCGATAAATGTTACAACCCAATGACCCAACACAACGTGAGCAATACGGTGATTATTGATGACCTAGATGAGATAGTTACCTATATATACCGTCATCAAGCCAATTTCTCCGCCGTTTCATTTATTTCGCTGTTTGGCGATAAAGACTATGTGCAGGCACCCTTTACCTCTGTCCTGAATAGTCAGGAAATCATCAACAAATATGGCGAGGCGGCTATGTTTATGTCGGGGTTGATTGTGGATGGGTTGCACTATTTTAATGGTGACCTTTGGGAAGCACTCTCCCATATTACTGACGAGAAAAAACCTTTAATCGGACGGCGCGACCAAACTATCCTTCAAAAAGATTGGATCAGACGCGTACACAAATTTGCCAGAAACTATTTCAAAGGGGAATTGGACAAAACCATTTATTGTATGAAGGACGTTCACCTTTGGCATAAATGGCATGTTGTTAACCGTAACTTCAAACTTGTTGATTTTAACGAAATCCTCACCAAACCCATCTACGAATCTATCAACAAATACAGTGCAGTGAGTTGTGCAGGGGGAAGTTGCGAAATTTAACCCATCTTTGCAATTCATTTCGCCATTCACCTTCCCTTTTACCCGATGTTTATTTGCACCATGAGTATATTTAGCAACGAAAATTTCCCCAATCATCCTGATGGTTGGGGAAATTTCTTTTTAGTAACCAATCAATAGTCAATAATGACCTATAATCAACACAATAACCCATTCATGAATTCTATAAGTCGCCAATTCAAACCCATTCTCTTCTACTTTCTATTAACCATCACCTTCATCGGCAACTGCCTTTGTGAAACAACGGCACAAACTTCTAAAAAATCGGGGCAAAACAACAATTCCGTTGAACCGAAACAACCCAAGTTGGTGGTTGGAATAGTGGTGGACCAAATGCGACCCGATTATGTTTACCGGTTTTGGGAGAGAATGGGGGATAAGGGGTTGAAAAAACTCATCACACAAGGATACGAGTGCAGCAATACGCAATTTAACTATGTGCCGACTTATACCGGACCCGGCCATGCCTCGATTTATACGGGAACAAGCCCTTCGGTTCATGGCATTATCGGCAACAATTGGTTTAACAGCACATCGGGCAAAAGAGTCTATTGCACAGAAGATACGCTTGTTGCGGCTATTGGTGGAAGTGCATTGGCGGGTAAAATGTCGCCTCGCAACATGTTGGCGACTACGATTACCGATGAATTAAAACTGATGAGCAATTTCAGAAGCAAGGTCATCGGCATGTCCATCAAGGACAGAGGGGCGATACTACCCACCGGACATACCGCAGATGCGGCGTATTGGTACGATGGGGTAACGGGTAATTTTATGACCTCCACTTTTTACCTCGACCAATTACCCGACTGGGTTTCGCGCTTTAATGCTCAACAATATCCACATCAAATCCAACAAAAAAACTGGGAAACCCTGTATCCCATCCATACTTACAAACAAAGTCAAGCTGACGACCAACCTTATGAAGACAGGCTTTGGGGCGAAACGGCGGCGGTTTTTCCGCACAAACTGCCCGATATTGTCAAAGCAAGGAGCGGCGGATATGAAGTGATTAAATACACGCCTTTTGGAAACACTATCCTCAAAGATTTTGCGATTTCCGCCATCGAAAATGAAAAACTCGGTCAAACGCCCGATGTTACCGACTTTATCGCTATCAGTTTTTCGGCTACCGATGTTGTCGGACACCTCTATGGGCCTCGTTCGGTAGAGATAGAAGACACCTATTTGCGTTTTGACCAGGACATTGCCGAACTGCTTCAATTTCTCGACAAATACATAGGGCTTGAGAACACACTCGTTTTTTTAACCGCCGATCATGCCGTGGCTGACGTGCCCGATTTTGCTATATCGGTCAATATTCCTGCCGGTAGCTTTAGCAGCACCGAACCTATTCGGTTGTTAAAAGCCCATTTGTATGAAAAATATGCCGACTCATTGGTCATCAACTATATTAATGCTCAAATCTATTTCGACCATCAAATCATTGCACAAAAAAAGCTCGACCTGCATCGCATTCAGGAAGAAGCCGCACGGTTTATGTTGCAATTTGATGGGGTGGCGTTTGCCCTTCCTGCTTATGCGATGAGTTACAATAGCTATACAGACTGGCCGCGCCTTTGCATACAAAACGGGTTTTACCCAAAACGCAGTGGCGATGTAGCCTTTGCCCTCCAACCTGGATGGATGGAAGGCGGCAATACTGGCACCACGCATGGAAGCAGTTATACCTACGATGCGCATGTCCCGCTTTATTGGTATGGTTGGAAAATCCCCAAAGGTAAATCCACCTCCGACCCGGTCTATATTACCGACATCGCCCCAACCTTAGCACTTTTGCTCCAAACCTCGTTCCCCAATGCCGCCACCGGTAAGCCTATCGGGAAATTGATTGATATGGTGAAAGGGAGGTAGTGGTGAATGGTGAATTGTGAATGGTGAATGGTGAATGGTGAATTGTGTGTGCCTTCCTAAATAAGGTTGACCTTTTTAGTAAATTATGAATCAAAGGTT